>CALAGB010000217.1 GCA_937891245.1 uncultured Thermomicrobiales bacterium
CTGCAGCCACAGCTGTGCCCGAATCACGTACGCGACGTCGCGCAACGCGAGCGTATGGCGCTGGGCGCGATTTTTGCTGTCATTCGCGAAGTAACCGCCGCCGTTTGTCTCCCAGCTTCTCGCGGATCGCTCACTGGCCGCGTCATTCACCTCGTTGCGGATGAACGAGGTGTAGCGGATCGGGTTAAGAACCTTGATCTCCTGGATGTCCCAGGAGATCGCGGGACGCCAGAAGATCGCCTCGCAGACTCCGCGTGCGGCCGATGGCGTCATCAGCGGATAGCTGACGCGTTCGGCTTTCATCGCGGGCCGTGTAAAACAAGCTAAATCCCCCCACACTTTGATTTCCAACGGGGGGTACGTAGCGGTCATCGATCACCTCCTCAGGATGAGGTCGCTCCATGCGACCTCGACCGCAACGCCGAATAAGCCGCGACCAGCGGCTCTTCGGCCCTACTTGCCGACCACACGGTTTCAATCCTCGTTGCGGTGTTACTTTCCTACTACACGCAACGCGCATTTGGAACGCGATCAGTATACTCCTTTCGCGGTCAGAATCAAGAATCTAGTACATCAAGATTCCATCGTTCTCAGCAACAATTCCGCGAACCTGATCATATCGTCCGTGCCACTCACCGACTCCAGGCATGATCGGGGTGATAAAGCCGTCTTGGCGATAACGCTCTGCGTGATAACTGGAAAGACTGATCAGATAGGGTTGGAGCCTCCGGAGGAGCGCACGAGGGTTCGGGGAGCCGCTTCGCAGTTGTTCGATGTTCTGGCGAACCTCTTGCTGCTCGCGTTCCGAACCGTAGGTAGTGATGACCACGCTTTCACTCGTGCCGATCATCCGGAAACGATCGGCAACCTCTGGATAGTTGAATGTTTTCCGAAACGTCTGAATACGGTGAACGTCCGTAGATCGTACCGCGCCGAACAGGAGGCGAAAGTACTGCCGCGCGGCCGCCGGATCGTCGGGGTCAAGCGAGCCGGCGTTGTACAGCGACTGCGTGATGCCGGTGGCGGTGGTGTAGCTGCCGGGTGGCAATCCTCCGTCTACCGGTTTGAAGATAATGATCCGCCCATATTCAAGGCGGCCCTCACGGTTGCAGCGTCCGGCGGCCTGGATGATCGCATCGAGTGGACCGAGCGCGCGATACACGATCGGAAAATCGATATCGACGCCCGCTTCGATGACCTGCGTTGAGATGAGCCGGCAGGGCTCCCCGGTCTTCAGCCGTGCCCTGACGGTCTTGATGACCGCGTGGCGATGCGCGCCACAGAGCGAGGTCGACAGATGGAGCGCCACGTCATCGTCGAGCGCATCGAGCAGGGCCAGCGCATCACGCTTGGTATTCAGGACGGCGAGCGCCTGTGGGTGTTCAGCGACGGACCGAGCGATTGTGTCCCAGTCCTGGTCTTCATCGATTTGCCAGTCATAGCGCACGCGCCGCAGGCGGTCGAAGGCGTCTTTCGCGTTGGGTACGATGTCGTGCGCGGGTAGCGACGCAAAGATCGGCAGCGCCTCGAAGGTCGGCTGCGTGGCCGTCGACAGGACGACCGTTGTGCCGTAGTGCGCGCACAGTTCGCGCAGTCCATCGAGCATCGGATCCAGGAGTTTGATCGGCAGCGCCTGGGCTTCATCGAGTATGAGAACACTTCCGGCGAGCCGGTGAATCTTGCGGCCGCGACTCCGCATGTTGGAGAAGAGGCTTTCGAACAGCTGAACGGTGGTCGTCACGACGATCGGCGCATCCCAGTTCTCGGCTGCGAGTCGACGCCAGGCAGCATTGGCATGCGCGTCGTCATCGTCCCGCTCGTCCTGCCCGGCGGCGCTGTGGTGCTCCAGGACCGCCGGAGCCTCGTCGTCGGGATACTCAAAGATCGTGCGGTACTCTCCGGCTGTCTGTTCCGTGATCGTGATGAACGGTACCGCCATGATGATGCGTCGTTGACCGTGGCCCAGCGCGTGCCGCAGGGCAAAGGCCATCGCCGAGCGTGTTTTGCCGCCGCCGGTCGGTACGTTCAGTCGGAAGAGTCCCGGCGGTAGCTCGGCGGCGCGCAGGCAATCGTGATATATGGCGTTGCGCACAGCACGCACGGTTTGACTCGTCTGGTCGCCGTCTTGGGCGCGCATGAGGTCTGCTTGATTGCGCTCGAAGCGGAACCAGAGCTCGTCGAGCCCCATCGGATTTCCGCGTTGCAGCGCTTTATCGGGTCGCCAGTGCCGCTCGGTATCCAGGCTGTCGGCATCGACCAACGCCGAATAGAGCAGACGAATGAAGAGTTCGGCGGCGAGCGGATCACGTCGCATCCACTCCGGCAGCGCGATTTGGCTATCCGGTTCGAGGCTGTGCAGATCGTGCCGTGCGTTCGCGAGCGCTACTTCTATCTCGGGCTGTTGTGCCAGCTCGGCCAGCCATGAGCGTAGATCGGTTTGGGTATGGAGCCCTCCATGATGACCCTGGATGGTCAACGCCATGGGGCCAAGGTGTTCTACGGCCAGCTTGGTGCCTGCCGCTTTGTGATCCGGCCCGCGATGGCGTTCGTTGGGCCGCTCAGCACAGGCACGTAGATAGGTTTGAAAGGCGGGTGAGAACTTCCCCAGGTCGTGCCATAGGCCAAGCCAGTATCCGATATCCGCCGCCTCGAACGCCGAACAGAATTCAGACGAGAGTGCGGCGACGTTCTCCAGATGTTCGGTGAGTGGTTGCCAGCGGCCCGCATCGTCGGGGGTGTGGGCGTACGCTTCTTGGTGGCCGTCAATCCTTCGATCCAGCATCGATTGGTCATCCACGTAGAAAAATCCTCCTCTGTAGTACGTCGTACGATGAATGATAGACGATGTCGTCGCACATTGTGACCCCATCTGGCCCAAACCGGCTGGATAGCTTATTCTGTGGGTGTCCGGATGCGCGGCGCGATTGGCGCTCCGGCGCGCTATCTGAACGACGAGCGGAAGGGAATGTCATGCAGACCGAAGCGCACATGAACTCGTTGGGGATTACCGTACCGTCGGTGCCGTCACCGGCCGGCAATTACGTGCACGCTGTCCGCACCGGCAACCTGCTCTATCTGTCGGGCAAAGGCCCGTACAACGAAGATGGCAGCCGCCCGAAAACCGGCAAAGTCGGCACGGACATCACGACCGAAGAGGCGTACCAGCAAGCACGTTCGGTCGGGTTGACGCTGATCGCCGTGATGAAGGATGCGTTGGGCGATCTCGATAAAGTGAAGCGGATCGTCAAGGTCCTCGGTATGGTCAACTGCGCGCCCGATTTCGGGGACCAGCCGAAAGTCATCAATGGCTGCTCGGATCTCTTCGTAGAAGTCTTCGGTGAGCGTGGCCGGCATGCCCGCTCTGCCGTTGGCATGGGCGGGCTGCCGGGCCAGATCGCCTGCGAGATCGAAGTGATCGTCGAGGTCGAATAGCTCTTAGAGATTAACCGGTTGGCCTGTCTCGGCGGACTCGCGCACAGCGGCGACAAAGTCGAGGAAGGCCATCTCGCGTTCCGGTTCGTGGATGCCGATGGTCTGTACCGCCGCATCCACGAAGACCGGCGCCAGCTCGGGCCACCAGCCAATATCGGTCGTGGCGCCCGTTCCCCCTGAAACCTCAATCACCTGGCGTGTCGGCTCGACACGGAGTACGGCGGCATCGCCGGTCGCTTCCAAGAGAATCTGTTCGGAGGCCGGTGCGCTTGGCGATAGTGAGGCGGCGAACTCCAGCGTGAGCAGGAGATCCCGCGCGCCCCGCGCGATAACAAACCAGGCGTCCGGTCCCCCCGCGAAGAGCGACGCGCGCGTTGTCTGCACGCGTGCCAGCGGCTCGGCAAAGAGATCGAAGGCGAAGTGCAGGAGCGGCAGGCCGACTTTCTCGAAAAGATCGGAGCTTCCCTGACGTACGCGATGGGCGCCGAAGATGCCGTACGGCTTGCCGGCGGCGCCGTTACGGACATCGGCGCGGAACGCTTCGAGCGCGACGAAGCCGCGCAACGGGCTGACCTGCACGACGCGGCCGTGGCCGAGCGCCGCACGCGCCGTGGCGTCGGTCGTTGTCAGCGGCAGCGTGACGACCGGGAGCTCGGCGTCCGCGACCGCTTTGAGCGCCGTAAGTTGGTCGTTGCTTTCGGCGACGCAGATAACCGTCTCTGTGCCGCTGGGCAGGGCGGAACCGGGTGTGACGCTGCCGGTCAGGGCGTAGGCGGTCGAGTAGCGGATCGCCTCGGCGACGTTGCTGGCGATGTCGCCGGTTCCGACGACGGCGAGCTGTTGTCGATCGCTCATGCGGCACCTCCTGGCCGGCTGGCGCTGGGTAAGGTCACGATCTGGCCGGAACGGCTCGATTCGACCGCTGCGACCGAGAGCGCGATCGCCTGACGCGCCTCCCAGGGGTCGAGCGGCACCGGCGTATCCTCGCGCACGCTCGCCGCGAACTGCTGCAGCTCGTTCACGTACGCGATGTCGACGTGGATCAGGAGCGCGAAATTGGTCGGGAAGCGCATCCCCTGAGCCGTCCAGATTTCGTAGGGCGACATCGGCGGATCGGTCGCTCGAATCGATCCCTGGCTGCCGAAGACCTCCATCATGTGGAAGTAGGGGTAGCCGGTCGGCAGTTGATTCACCACTTCGGCGGCACCGATCGCGCCGTTCTGGAAGGTGATGGTATAGGAGATCATGTCCGGCACTTCACCTTCGGGATTGGTAATGCGCGCTTCGGCGTAGACCGAGGCGCCATCCTGCCCGGCGAACCAGCGGGCCAGGTCGGTTTCGTGCACGGCGTTGGTGAGCGCGGCACCCTGGGTGAACTGCGCCGAGGCAATCCACGGTTTGCTCCCTTCGGGCGTCCAGTAGCCGGCCCAGACGTTGAGCGCGTCGTACATCGAGGCCGCGCGTCGCTCGTTCTCGCGCACGAGCTTCACCTCGCCGATCTCACCCCGCTCGATGGCGGCACGGATCTTCTGATAGCGCGGCGTGAAGCGCCGGCTGTGACCGATCATGAGCTTCACGTTGTTGCGGCGGGCGGCCGCGATCATCTCGTCCGCTTCAGTGACCGTCGCGGACATCGGCTTTTCGCAGTGGATGTGCTTGCCGGCCTCGGCCGCCGCGATCACCTGCTCGTGATGCAGGAATTCCGGCGTGCAGATATCAACAAAGTCGATGTCGGGCCGGGCGAGCAACTGGCGATAGTCGCCGTACCACGCCTCGGCACCATACTCTTTGGCGGCCTTTTCCGCCATCTCCGGGCGGATATCGGCGACCGCGACCAGTTCCAACTCTTCGTGCAAATGGGCGATGGCCGGCAGGTGCGCGCTGTTGGCGATCGTCCCCGCGCCAATCAGTCCGACCTTGAGTCGTCGCATCAGTTTTCTCCTCTCGCTCCAATTCGGAGTCGGACTCCATCTTAGAGCCAAGTATCCGCCGCGTAAATCGCCTGCCGCGTGCCGTGCTGATCAGCCAGCGTTGAACTTTACGTGCCGCTGTGTGAAGCTCGCTCTCAGGGGCGAGCCGGATAGAGCGCTGAAAGGGCAACCGCATGAGTCGTGCATATGAATTTGTGCAGGTCGATGTCTTTACCAATCGGATCTTTGGCGGCAATCCGCTCGCTGTCTTTCTGGATGGGCGCGGTTTGAGCGACGCCGAGATGCAGACGATCGCGATGGAGATGAACCTGTCGGAGACGACGTTCGTTTTGCCACCGGATGATGACACGCACGCGGCGCGCGTCCGCATCTTCACTCCGAGCGCCGAGCTGCCGTTCGCCGGTCATCCGACGATTGGAACGTCCTGGGTGCTGCGCGACCGAGGAGTCGTGCCGGCGGATGCGGATTCGTTCGTACTCGAACTTGGCGTTGGACCGATTGCGGTGCGCATCGATGGCGACTTCCTCTGGATGGATCAGGGGACGGCGACCTTCGGGCCGATCGTCGAGGATCGCGCTGCCGTCGCCGATGCGATCGGTCTTGGGGTAGAGGATCTCTTGCCGGAGGTTCCGGTGCAGGCCGTCTCAACCGGCTCGCCGTTCATCTACGTGCCGCTGCGCGATCCGGCAACGGTCGATCGGGTAGCGCCAAAGCTTGACGCTTACCAGCAGTTGGTGAAGCGTGTCGGCTGGGGTACGCGCTCCGCCTTCTTCTTCGCACCGAAGCCGGACGGCGGTGCCCATGCGCGTATGATCGGCATCGGTCGTGGCATGTTGCGCGAAGATCCGGCGACCGGCAGCGCCAACGGCCCGCTCGGCGCCTACCTCGTCAAATACGGGCTTGCGCGAGGCGACGGGCTCGTCGAGATCATCAGCGAGCAAGGTACCCCATGGGTCGTCAGAGCTTTATCCACCTGCGCGTCGCCAGCGAAAACGGCGAACCGGGCCGCGTCGAGGTTGATGGTCAGGTCGTGCCAGTGTTCGAAGGCGTGTTGCGACTCTAACGGACGCCGCCATCAGCCGGCGGTCACGCGGTAAAATTGAGTGGTGAAAACGACGACCCAGGCCGCCGATCTTATCCCCGACGACAGCGAGATTGACCGCCTCCGCGACGACCTGCTCAGCTGGTATCGCCAGAACAGGCGCGATCTCCCCTGGCGTCGAACGCGTGATCCATATCGGATTCTGGTATCCGAAGTGATGCTGCAGCAGACGCAGGTTGATCGGGTCATTCCGAAGTATCACGCGTTCCTGGAGCGCTTTCCTGATTTCAAGGCGCTGGCCGAGGCGCCGGCGGCGGATGTCATCCGCGAATGGTCGGGGCTTGGCTACAATCGGCGTGCCGTCAACCTACAGCGGACAGCGCAGGCGGTGATCGAACGTCATGGGGGCGTCATGCCGCGTGACCCGCAGGAATTACTCGATCTACCGGGGATCGGCCCGTATACGGCCGGCGCGATCGCCTGTTTCGCCTATGAACGGGATGTCGGCTTCTTCGACACCAACATCCGGCGCGTGCTGCATCGCGTCTTCTTCGGACCCGAACTGCCGCGGGAGCGCGTCACAACGCGCGAGCTTCAGACAGTGGCGGACGCTATCGTTCCGGCTGGGCAGGGCTACGAGTGGAACCAGGCGCTTATGGAGCTGGGCGCGCTCATCTGCACCGCGCGCAAACCGGCCTGCCTCACCTGTCCGGTGCAGACAGACTGCCGGGCATTCCCCACGATCCAGAGCGTTATCGCTGCCCTGCCGAAGGGCACCCGTAAGAAGAACGAAGCGCCGTTCGAAGGTTCGACGCGCTATTACCGCGGTCGCACCATCGCCGCGTTGCGCGAACTCGACGACGATCAATCGCTCGATCTACTCGCCCTCGGCCCACGCGTCCGCGACGATTTCTCAGACGAACATCTTGCCTGGCTCCAGGGGCTAGTCAACGACCTCGCACGCGACGGCCTGGCCCAGATTGCCGAAGAACGGGCCGACTATGACCCCGGCGAACCGGGGTCGCTTCGTGTGCGGCTGCCCTGAGATGTACCCCACAACCAACCCCATGATTCATGGCTTCCTACACCTGTCATTCTGAGCCGCAGCGAAGAATCTCCTCCCCATTCTCCAGAGCACGACGTTTGGGAAACAGGAGGGAGATCCTTCACTGCGATTCAGGATGACAGAGAGGCTCTGCTTCTCTCCATACCTGGAAGCAGCATATGCCGGATTAATCGAGGAGCGCCACCGCCCGGATCGGTGAGCCGCTGCCGTCGCGAATCTTGAGCGGAAAGCCGGAGAACGTGAAGCGTTGTCCTGCCACTTGATCGAGATTCGCCAGCCCCTCCATGTGGATCATGCCCGTATCGCGGCAGACGACGTGCACCTCGAACTCGGGATCGCTCGGATGGCCGGCATTCGGCCCCTCGACACCGAAATTGCGCACGCCCCGCTGGCTCAGCCAGAGCGCCGCGTCGCGCGTGAGACCGGGATAATCGGTGAAGAACTCTGGACGCGGGTACGTTTTCCGGTAGTGGTCGGTGAAGAAGAGGACGATGTCGTTCGGCGTGATCGTCAGGCCGTTTTTACGGAGTCCGGCCTCGATGTCGGTGACGTCAATCCAACCGGGGCGTGTCGTTTCCGTGACGTCGACACATATGGCCGGACCGTAGAAGCGCTCAAGCGGGAGGTCGGCGATGTCCATGGCATCGGGCCGCGCATCGAAGTGCAGTGGGGCATCGACGTGCGTCGAGGTGTGGTCGCCGAAGATGAGCAGCCGGTTGGTGAAGGAGTAGTCGGTGCGATAGAGCGGCTTCGTCTCCTCGTGCGTGCGCCAGGGCCAGACTTGCGGTGGCACAGCACCGGCGTTGCCCGGTTCGCGGTGGGAGATGCTTCGCGAGAGATCGATCAGGCGCATGCGCTCCTCCTCATGTCAGACGCGGGTCGATTGATCGCTATCCGTCAGTTCGAGCACGCGTGTTGCGAGTCGTTCGGGCCACTCCCAGCCGTGTGTGTTCGCGATGGCGGCGCAAACCGCGTAGGCAAGCAGTGCAGCCTCGTGCAGGGCACGGGCGAGATCTGCGGCGCCGGGGCCGGGGATGCAGCGGTCGAGCTGGTCGAGACGATTGGCGCTGAGTGCTGCTTCGAGCCCGGCAGCGGACGGGCTTGCCTGCCAACGCTCGACGGCGCCCGCTTCGAGGCGGAGCAAACGGATGAGCGGCTCCACCGTCCGGGTGTGGAACGCCTGGCGAGCGATCCAGATCTCTCCTCGCATCAGACGGCTGAACGCATAGAGCGCTTCGTACCAGAAGTCGCCGCACTGCTGCGTGAAGGCGGCCCTCAGATCGCCCGGAGCCAGCGATCGACCGACGAGCGAATTGATGGCGTTCGCGAGCCGGCCGTTCGTGTCGTCATACCAGAGCGCGACATCGCGTGACATGATGCTGCTCGGCCAGTCGCGCACCGCATCGATAGTGGATGCTCGATGCAGATCGAAATCGACGCGCAGCGGCACCGGCTCAGCGGCGTAGACGGCCCAGGGATGGCCGACCCAGGAGATATAGCCGAGGAGGAGATCGCCAAACTCGGCCGCCCAGGTGCGCCAACCGGCCCAGAACGCGTCGAACGCCTCGTCGCGGATGAAAACCGAGACATCGAGATCGGACCACTCGTCACCCCGCCCGGCGCTGTGCGAGCCATCGCAGAGCAGCCCGACGATGCGGGGATCGTCCTGTGCGGCTGAGATCAACCGTTCACGTAGCGCGAGTTGTGTCGGACTCCAGTGCATGATCACCCGCTGGTAGGGGCAACCCCCCGTGGTTGCCCTAGTTGTGTGCGGTTGAATTCATCGGAAGGCAAAGAGGGCGGCCACGGGGGGGCCGCCCCTTTAGGAGCCATTCGGAATATTGGTCTCGCGGTGCGGCGCGTCGGGCTATTTGGCGTCGCCCTGCGCCTCCTGATGCCGCTTGGCGAGCGCCGCGACCTTGAGCGGCAGGCCGAAGAGATTGATGAAGCCTTTGGCGTCGGCCTGGTTATAGACCTCGTCCTCGCCGAAGGTGGCGAAATCGTAGTTGTAGAGCGTGTAGGGCGAACGGCGGCCGGTAACGATGCAGTTGCCCTTGTAGAGCTGCATGCGCACTTCGCCGGTCATCGGCTTCTGCGTGACGTCGACGAAGGCATCGAACGCCTCGCGCAGCGGCGTGAACCAGAGGCCGTTGTAGACGAGCTCGGCGTAGCGCTGGGCGATCAGATCTTTATAGTGCATCGTGTCGCGGTCGAGCACGATCGACTCGAGTTCCTTATGCGCCGTCGAAAGGATCGTCGCGCCCGGCTGCTCGTAGACGCCGTGATTCTTCATGCCGACGAGCCGGTTTTCGACGAGATCCACACGGCCGATGGCGTTCTCGCCACCGACCTTGTTGACCGCTTCGATTAGGGCGACTGGATCCATCACTTCACCGTCGAGGCTGACTGGATTGCCCTCCTCGAAGCCGATGGTGATCGTCGTCACTTTGTCCGGCGCGTCGACCGGATGGACCGAGATCTCGAACATATCTTCATTCGGCGAGGTCCAGGGGTCTTCCAGTTCGCCGCCTTCATGGCTCAAGTGCCAGATGTTCTGATCATGGCTGTAGATGTTCGTCTTGCTCTGGCTCACCGGGATGTTGTGGGCGTAGGCAAAGTCGAGCGCGTCCTCACGCGAACGGATATCCCATTCACGCCAGGGGGCGATGACTTTCAGCTCCGGCGCCAGCGCCTGGTAGGTCAGTTCGAAGCGCACCTGGTCGTTCCCCTTGCCGGTGCAGCCGTGGGCGACCGCGTCGGCGCCTTCAGCCAGTGCGATCTCGACCTGATGCTTGGCCGTCACCGGCCGGGCGAAGCTGGTGCCAAGCAGGTACTTGCGCTCGTAGAGCGCGCCGGCCCGCAGCACCGGGAAGGCGTAATCGGTGACGAGTTCCTTTTTGAGATCTTTGACATAAAGCTTGGAGGCGCCGGTGGCGATCGCCTTCTGCTCCAGCCCCTCGAAGGAATCGCCCTGGCCGAGATCGGCGGTGTAGGCGATAACCTCGCAACCGTACTGTTCCTTGATCCAGGCGAGGATGACCGACGTATCGAGGCCGCCGGAGTAGGCGAGAACTGCTTTTTTGATACCGGAATCGTTCGGCATGATCTGGTGGACTCCTTTTGTTAGCCAATGCGCGTCAAGCGACGCACCCCCAAAACGCGACCGCTAGGAACTGAAGTGGCGACGCCTGGCGCGTCCGGGTAGTCGATGGCGCATGGTCAGAGTCACACCCTTCTCCAACGGTGTACCGCAAAACATCCGACGGATGGTAGCAATCGGGTAGGGCGGGTGTCAAGCGCGATCTAACCGCGCACGCGTCGCGCTCGAAGCAAGATCGTCTGTCGTGAGAAGAGATTGACGGTGCTGGCAACGCGCGGTTCGTGGAGCGCGCCGCTCGCCAGCACACCGATCAGAGTGATGAGGAAGGCGATTAAGAAGAGAAACTGGAAGCCGAAAGCGTCGACCAGCGTGCCGCCGATGACCGGTACGAAGGCGACGACGCCGAGAAAGGTGTTGATCAGTCCGACGTAGGCGGCACGTTCGTCGTCCGGCGCAATGTCGAGCACGTAGGTCATGTTCGCGAGATTCTGACCGCTCAGGGCGAAGCCGTAGATGGCGAAGACGAGTCCGAAAGTGTAGTAGATCGCCGAGTTGCCGCCCGGCAGGCGGGTCGCGAGCGGTCCCCAGCGGAAGAGGGGCGGCAGGGCGAGCGCCACGACCGGGATCGTCATGCGCATCAAGGCCGCCAGCTGCAGGACGAGCCGGTTGCCGAAGCGATCGGCCAGCGGGCTCCAGAAGAGGTTTGAGGCGAACTGGGTCACGGCGATGGCGGCGATGTAGAAGCCGACGATCGAGACGGGCGCGCCAAGCTCGTGCTGGGCGTAGACGACGAAGAACGGATCGGCGATGGCCGACATCGAGAGGAACGAGCGAAACGTGAGGAAGCGGCGGAAATGTAGATTGGTCAGCAGTCGCGGTGCATCGCGCAAGGCATCGAGTAGCGATACCTTCGGCCGCTGTCCGCTCGCTTTCGGCTCGATCATCAGCGCCGCCGCTACGGCGCCGAGCGCCAGCACGAAGAATGACGCGAAAAAGAGAATCGAAAAATTCTCCGGGAACTGCGCCGAGCGGCTCAGGATGCGCTGGATGACGAACCCGGCCAGAAAACCGAGGATGCCACCCCAGAAACTGCGTTGCCCGAAATAAAAGCCGCGCCGGTTCGGCGGCACGACGCGCGCCGAGACATCGACCATCGGCACGTTGGCGAAACCGGCCGCCAGGTTATAGAGCGAGTAGCAGATGAAGAAGCAGAGGAGCAGCGTCGACGGCGAACTGTCGCCGATGACGAAGCCGATGACGCCGAGCGCCGCGACCGCCAGCGCGCGCACGACGCTCGCCCAGACGGCGTAGGGCAATTGCCGTTCCTTGCCCGCGACCAACGCCGCCGCCACCAGTTGCGGCAGAAACCAGACCCCGACGCTGAGCGCTGGTACCAGACCGATGAGCAGATTGGAATTGCTCAGCTGGCTGACGAAGAGGGCGAGCACGAGGCTCGGGTTGATGAGCGTATCGCCGAGCATGAGCATCGCGCCGTTGGCGACGCCGAAGCCGAAGTTCCGCCGGTACGCCCGCCGCTCGTTGGTTGTGAATTGAACCTCGGAGCCTCGTCGTGGGCGCACGAATCCCCCTCAGACGCTTCCACTCGCCGCCAGCAACCCGCGTCCGCCGCGAACCCCATTCAGGGTCAACTCCACCGCCCGGCGATCTCATCCAGAAGACGAGTCATTATAAGGAGGTGGAGCGGGAGGCGTCAAAAGGGTAAGGGGTTATGACGCGCCCCCGGTTTGGTGTGGCCACCTCGCCTTGGTGCGGAGCGGTGCTGCTCCTCCGTCACCGTGCATCCGCCTCGACCTTGCGCGCTCGTTCGCAACCCCGCATCGCAGCGGACGATTGGGATGACGCGCCCGCCAATTGTTGTGGCCACTTGCGGTAAGTAGACTCATGTTCGCTACGGTCATTTGCGTCGATTTGCCTCCGTAATCCGCCCATCTGCCGTGATATCATCGCCTACTGCATCTCCATTCTAAGTTCGACAAAGCTGGAAATACCGAATCACCCTGTGTTGGTGCGTATGCGCGTCAGAGGATCAGCTTCACGTATACTCTCGAAGTACGTACACGATGGATCAGCTTGAACTCTAGTTTCAAACGTCTTGTGATGGGAGAGCCATGGCAATTCACCTCATTCCTGATGCAGCGGTTGCACGCTACGCTGCGGGACCGTCTGACTCGACGGTCTCAGCCGTCAGGTCGCTCCATGAGACGGTTCGAAGTGTGTTGGGTACCGGTTACGAGACGTTTCTCCAGGGTTCGTATCGCAATAACACTGGAGTCGCCGACCTCAATGACGTCGACATCGTCGCGATCCGTAAGAACACGACAAGTTCGGTATTCACCAATACGAACCCGACGAACCCCATCAGCTGGGACGCTATCTTCCAAGAGGCCCAGGGGTTGCTCGAGGCGTCGCACCATTACCGAGGGAAGACGGAACGTGGCGATAAATGCATCACGATCAACACCAATTTCCACGCCGACGTCGTTCCGGCTGTCCAAATTGGATCGATCGACACCGATCCCATCTCCATATATTCGTTTCGCGAGCAGCAAGAGCGCAAGAATTTCCCCCGGGACCATTATCAGAACAACGTCACCAAGCAAACCTCTACCGGAAATACCTACAAGCCGACCGTGCGCATGATGAAACGGTGGGTTCGCAATTGGTTCGCGGGCACTAAGACTGCCCCGTCCTTCTATGTGGAATGCCTCGTTCACTGGGTACCCAACGAGAATTTCAGTTCCGATCTGGCCTTGTCCTTCTGCATGGTGGCCAGTCACATTGTTCAGCACGTCACCAGCGCGACATATATTGGGAGTGTCGCCGGCGACAAGGATATCCTCGTCGCACAGGAGTGGGATTGGAATCGATTCTTCATCTTCCAATCACAACTTGCCCGTTCCGTCCTCGATGTCGCCAATGCGCTCCAAGCCTCGAACGCAACGGAGGCGCAACGCCTGTGGCGAAAGGCGTTCAATGAGTAATTTGAGTGAGCAACCGTTCCGGATCTTGTCGTTCGACGGTGGCGGGATTCGTGGGCTCTATTCGGCGGCGTTCATCGCACACCTTGAGAAGTACACTGGCAAACGTCTTGCCGATCACTTTGATCTCATTGTCGGAACCTCAACCGGTGCGATCATCGCGTTAGGCTTGGCAGCTGGCCTTACGGCGGAAGAGATCTTGGCCTTTTATGAGCGCGAGGGTCCGAGAATCTTCCGGCGAAAACGTCGTTTGACGCAAGTCGTCCGCCCGATGTATTCCAATCAATCTTTACTCAGTGCGCTGCAAGAGGTGTTCGGAGATCGGACCATGAACGACCTCGATGTGCCGGTATGTATCGCCGCGTACGAGTTGGTTGAGGCGACACCGAGGGTCATCAAAACCGACCACTCGCATGATCTACATTGGGGAGGGGATCGAGCAATCTGGCGTGTCGCGGCGGCATCTGCGGCGGCGCCGATGTTCTTTCCTCCGGTGACCATTGATCGAGATGACTACCACATTGATGGCGGGATTTGGGCGAACAACCCGGTGTTGATCGGCATTACCGAAGCAATGAGCCGCTTCGGAAAGGCACAGGCTGATCTGCTCGTCTTGTCGGTTGGGACGTGCTCACGTCCGCCTCGCCTGAGAGTGAGACGATGGCATACGTGGGGATGGACAACCTGGCTCTGGAAAAAGCGCGTCCTCGAGGCAGTGTTCTCAGCCCAGTCGCAATCGGCAAGTGGTGTTGCCACGCTGATGCTTAGGGATCGCCACCGTCGAGTCGATGGTCAACTGGACGCGAACATACCGATGGACGACTATGCGCTCGCCAGACATCTGATCGAGCGAGGAACCCAAGCTGGACGAGAGCAACTCAACCCGGTGCGTGACGCGTTCCTGATGGCCCCTGCCGTCCGAGTGTGGAACAAACAGGGCACCTCCGAGTAAGTGACAGGAGCAAAGCATCACCCGAATCATTTGCTTGAATAGTCATCGCTAAGGTCCGAAATGGCTTTCCGTTTGGTGTGACCGTCACCAGACGGCTCGTCATCGGAGAGTTGGATATGCGTGTGTACAACCTGGGTTAGTCGATCAAGGATGGAGCGTTTGGCGCCTCTCTTCCCACTCTTCAGATACTTCACCATGCTCCGCGAGTATCCCGTCATTTGTTGCAGCTCTTTGGTCGGAATCTTCGCGATTTCCCGGCGAATTACCTCCCACTCTCCCCCGTCATACACGATCATCCGCTCCTCTTCGTTCTCCAGTAGACCTGCGTCGATCTGCTCAATCTCATTGGCCTCTTTCCCAATGAGTCGTATCCATTGCGCGACGACCGGGAGATCGAACAACACACCAGTGGTAGACGGTTGACACGGCCTTCCGTCAGCGTCCGCGAATTTTCGCTCCGGATGTCGCTCAAAGGTGTCGATCACGTCTCGATAGGTCCTGGGGGTGACATCCTCCCCGATGCGATACGTCGGACCGGTCGGGTCATGCCGATTGACATACTCGCGGCGTTCACCATACGGACCGACGATCGATACGGGACCATGCTCGGCGCGGAGGGCTGCGGCGCTGATCGGATCCAGCAGCGGATGCGTCAAGAAGTT
>CALAGB010000218.1 GCA_937891245.1 uncultured Thermomicrobiales bacterium
CAGTACCGCCCCGCCGTTGTCATCAAGCGACACAGCGGCGCGCAGGCGAGATATGGAAAAGGCGATAGGATGCGGCTGGCAGACGATGCGATGTACTGTGAGGAGTCCGGCGGAGCACACCTCAGCTACACGTCGGTATCTAGAGTATGCGGCTAGCCGAGATCAAGAACAATAACCTAATAGTACGCCCCAAACAAAGAGCCAAAGATACCACGAAAATACAGTTCGACGAATCAAGAATTCTGAGCCCTATATCGTGTGTTCCAGTCCAGGCGGAGAAAGTCTTTATGTAACGTCATGTGTCTGCTTCCGTCCCAGCGAACGTACAAGTATGCTGCTGTTCGTTTCGTCAAACAGGCGCTCCAGCGCCTTGCACAAGGATTGATCACGCTTCCTTGTCATTCCGAGCCGTAGCGAAGAATCTCTTCTCCGTCTCTCATACGTCTTGCTTAAGAGAACGCACGAGAGAACTCTCCCCACGATTCAAAATGACGGGTAAAGGCGCTTCGCCGCCACGCGCGGGTGGCCACGGTTTCGCACAGACCCTAGTCCCCGCTCGTCGTCGCGGCGGGCACACGATCGATGGCGGCAGAGGGCTCGACGCGGAGCAGGCGCGCCAGCGGCGTGGGCAGCCACGTACGTACGCAAGGGGTGAGGGTCGTCGGTCTACGGCCTGCTCACATCCGCTGAGTAACGGATGCTGTTGAAGAGCGGCAGGAGATCGTTGCGGATGTAGACGCGGAAGTTGAACGTGCCGAGGCCGGACGGCGTTTCGCGGAAGGCGAGCAGGCGGAAGAGGTGCGCCTGCTCCTGCGGATCGCGCAGCGACCAGATGCTCCGCAGAGCGCTGAGGCCGGTGTCCGCGAGACTGTAGGGACCGGGGCGCTGATCCTGGAGATTCTGCAGGCCGGGATCGTTGAGGTCGGGGGCGTAGGCGAAGCGGCGGTACGTGTCGTTTTCCGGGAACCACCAGCGCAACGGGTATTCCTGGTAAGTGTAGTCTTTGAGCGCATTATTGAGCGTGTCGTTGACGTTCTGATTGGCGACCAGTACGACCGGCGCCGTCATTTCCTGCCCGGCCGGAAGCTGATTCCCAAAGAAATGCTGGTTGGTGAAGTCGCGCAGGTACCAGTACAAGGGCCACCGCGTCTGGTCGTCGAACCAGACTTCGAGCCCCATGTTTCCGTCCAACGCTTCCGACAGCGCGCCCAGTTGGGCGGTGAGACGCGGCACATCGGGCGGCGTTTGCACGTAAATGAGCATATCTTTGGCGACATCGCCCTGACGGTACGTCAGCCGCCATTCCGTATGCACTTGCAGCAGTGAAAGTACGAGCGTTGAACTGAGCAGGAGCGCGACCGCGGCATGGCGCACGCCGAGACGCATGAACGCGGCGATGACGAGCAGCCCGAGCGCCAGCCAGGGCAGCCCGACCGTCAGCCACCAGCCGCCGGGAAGGCCGGGTCGCATGACATGCACCCAGGTCGGGGCTGCCGCGGCAAACGGCGTCGCACGCTGCATCAGCTGTACAAACGGACCGTCGCTCGCCCAGGCAGTCACCGCGAAGGCGGTTCCACAGAGTCCGATAAGCGCGCTGCCGAAGAAGGCCATCTCGCGCGCCGCACCGGGGCGCCAGGCCCGCCGCTGTCGATCGAGCCACGACAGCGCCGCGTCGAGATAGGAGGCCGCCAGGAGGAGCAGCGGCAGGGCGATATGTACCGTCAGCCACGGCATCTTCTCGCCGGCCCACGAAAGAATGAGAAACATCCCGGCCGCCCACCAGATAAGGAAAGCCCGCATATAGGCGCGCTGACCGAGCGGCGTACCATGCCGGAGCGCGCGGAACGAGCGGATCGCGAACCAGGTCGACAGCAGCGGAAAGCAGAGCACACCGATGAACTCGTATTGCGGCAGGAGGAGCAGGTAGTAGAACCACGGCTCGGCGGCGCGTTGCACATTCTGCTGGCCGAGCCAGTAGCCGAGCGCGCCGAAACTGCCGCTCGCCAGCCCAATCATGTTCGTAAAGAGACTGGTGTAGAGCAGGGTGTAAATGCCGAGCGCCAGCACGATCCCGACCCCAAGCCCGCGCCGTTCGAGCAGCAATGCGCGCAGCGCGGCGGCGGTCGAGCCGTCCGGCGCGTCGCCGAGCAGCCCCTCGATCCAGCCCAGTTCGCGGTCGCGCTGTCGGTTGAGCAGCCAGAGCGCCACGACGAGCGCCAGCAAGAGCACACCAAACGCGCCGACGACGAGCGGATGGGTCAGCAGCTTGACCGTGAAATGCTCGATATCGGCGCCGGTCGGGTCGCTCCAGGGAATGCCCGGCAAGGGCGGCGCGCCGCTCGCCTGCAACAGCTTGACGACCACGCCGAGCAGCACGAGCGCTCCGGCCGCCACCGCGAAGAGCGCCGGCGCCACGCGATAGGCGAGCACCACTGCCAGAAAGCCGGCGAAGAGAAAGAGGACGATGAAGCTCACTTCCTTGGTGCAGAGGAGGAACCCAATGGCGCCGCCGCCGAGGATCGCCCAGCGCGCCTGTGGCGCCTCGACATAACGCACAATCGCGATGAAGAGCAGGAAGGCACCCGCGAGGCAGTAGACATCGTGCCGAATGAAGCGGCTGTAATAGAGGATCGAGGGTGAGATGAGGAGCAGGAACGACGCGCTCAGCGCCCCCCAGCGCCCGAGCAGCCGCTCCGAGCGCAGCAGCCAGGGGAGCAGCACAATGAGCACGCCCACGGCGGCCGGGAAGACCCGCGAGAGCGCATCCGACGCCCCGAAGAGCCAGTAGACGAGCGCGTTCGCATGAAACAGAAACGGTCCATGCAAGAGCGGATCGTGCTTATAGCCGCCGCCAATGGCGTAGATCCAGGAGAAGTAGGAGTGCTCCGACTCATCGAAATGCTGCGCCCGCGAGCCGAGATCCCAGAAACGCGTCAGCAGCGCGACGACGAAAAGCAGGCCGTAGAGCAGCTGTTCGATGGTGACAACCGATACCCTGCTTCCGGATTCCGAACGCGGGGTATCGTTTAGCGCCGCCCGTCCGCTCAGCGACATGGCGTCGCGGCCAGATGCCGATCGTATCGGTACGTCACCCTATCTGCCATTCCCACTCGTTCGACACCAAAAGGGGAGACGCCTCCGCCCACTCGTCCGAGATCGTGCCACTCATTCAGCCGGACTCGTCTTACACGAATTTGCGTTGACCGGCAAGAATCAACGATGTGGCGGGGCGACGAATGCATCGTCGCCCGCATGCCCAGCGTCCACGGGATCTCGGTCCCGTGCTCGATAGACGAAATCCCTGCGGTGACTAAGCATGCGTACGTTCGCATAATCAGTCTCTTTCGTGGACATCGTCTTCTTAGCCCGGTGGTAATCCGCCGGGCGGCTGTGTCGGGTGAGCGATCGTCCATCGGCGCGCATCCTTGTGCAGCCCGCACAAAAACTGCTGTACGAACGTAGCGAAGCGCACCTATGTTCTGGGTAGGCGAGCCTCCACAATATGTCGTGGTAGTCGCTGGCGGCGACACCGCGTGTTGGTGAGACGAGGATCGCTGTTGCTCGGAAGGAGTCTCGATGAGCGTTGGGTTGCGGGAATTTCTGGAGATCCCTTATGACGAACTGGAAGAACTGAACCTCTCGGCCAAGGCCGATCGCCAGGCTCGCAAGGACCCCGGACTCATTCAGGAAGATCGCCTGCGCTATCTGGCGGGGGAAAAACGGATCAAGGCGATCACGGTCTGTTTCACGGACCTCGAGGGTCGCTTCCACATGCTCGACTACGACAAGAAGTTCCTGATCAAGTCCTCGGATAATCTCACCTTTGATGGCTCCTCGGTTCGCGGTTTCACCCGGCAGCAGGAATCGGATCTACGCCTCGGCATCGACTGGTCGGCCTTCTACTGGCTGCCGGCCGATATTTTCGCCGCCGGCAAGGTCCTCGTCTTCGGCGAAGTGCTGGAGCGCGACGGCACGCCGTATCGCGCCGATATGCGCGGCAAGCTGAAGTCCTACGTCAAGGATCTGTATGAGAAGGAAGGGAAGACCTCCTACGTCGCCAATGAGGTGGAGGGCATTCTCTTCAAGGGCCGGCACGCCGAGCAGGCGTTCGTCGAGACCGGCGCCTTCGATATGCTGACGACGAGCGGCTACTACCACACGCTGCCGGCCGATCCGCTACGTTTGTTCATCGACGGCGCGGCCGAAGTGCAGCGCGCCATGGGCTTCCAGAACGAGAAGGATCATCCGGAAGTCGCTCCGGCCCAGTTCGAACTGAACTACTCCTTCGTCGAATCACTGATCGCCGCCGATCAGGTCGTGCTTTACAAGCTGATCTGCCGCCAGGTGGCCGACCGGCTCGGCATGACGGCCAGCTTCCTGCCGAAGCCGATCACCGGCGTCAACGGCAACGGCATGCACGCCAACATGTCGATCGGCCAGGGCGAACAGAACCTCTTCTACGATAAGAGCGGTGAGGAAGGGCTGTCGGACACGGCCTGGGACTTCGTCGATCGCACGCTGACGAACGCGCTCGATCTCTGTCTGATTCTCAACCCGAGCGTCAACGCCTATCGCCGGCTCGACCCGCACTTCGAGGCGCCGAATCAGATCAAGGCGTCGGCGATCGACCGCGGCACGATGGTGCGCATCCCGATCGGCAACGAGCGCACGGCGCGCGTAGAGGTCCGTTCGATCGCGTCGGACACCAACCCATACATGACGCTCTACGCGCTGCTGCGCACCGGGCTGGAAGGTCCGCTGGTGGAGAATATCCGGCAGCACGAAGAGATTTTGCCGGACAACATCTACGACGCTATCCAGCATTTCTGCAGCAGCGGCTGGGCCGCCAAGCTGCTCGGCGCCGAAGTGCGCGACCGCTACGCCGAGTTGAAGCGTGCCGCCGCCGTGCGCAGCCCGCGCCTGCTCGGCACGTGCATCAAGACCGGCGAAGTCCAGTTCCACCACGAGATCACGAATCAGTATCTCTGGAACCAGTTCTAGCGACCGATCGCTCGCCGAAACGGCCGAGAATTGTAGTACGAGGTGGGGCGTTGACCCACCTCGTTTCGCGCATCTCACATCGCGTGACGCAACCTCGCTCTGTGCTGAACGTTCCCCTACCAAACCTCGCGGCCAGGGATCGCTTATGATTGGCATGTGACGATCGTCTCGGGGGGCGGACGATTCGTATCCGCTCCGCATGATGCGGAAAGCAGGCTATTCCAATGGGAGCTCATCAAAGGTCGAAGCGACATTTCAGGTCCGGTGTGTCGCCTGTCATTCACATCGGAGCCGTGCTCGGGCTGATGATGTTCGTACTGACCCCGATGCTGACACAAGGAGCCGCCCCAGGCCTGGGCCCGGCGAGGCTAACCCCACACAGCCAAACGCGAACAGTCGGTAACGCAGCAGAGTTCGTCGTGTCGGTGATTGATGCGCGAGGCACCCCGATCGCCGGTGCGTCGGTCGTGCTCAACGTAACCGGAGCAAATACGCTCACCAGCGCGCCGGCGATCTCTCCCGCGACAGGTCTGGCCACATTGAGCTATACCGGAACCCATGCCGGAACCGATACCATCACCGCCACGGTCACGTATCAGGGCCTGCACCAGGACTCCAACAGCGTCACGGCCATCTGGAATGCGCCGGACGTACCGAGCGTCACGGTGACACCGACTAACGCGTCCTCCCCGGTCAACAAATCTCAAACGTTCTCAGCGATGGTGAGTGACGCGGCGGGCAATCCGATGCCTGGACAAACCGTCCAGTTCAGCGTCACCGGCGCGAATTCGTCTGGCCCGGTCGACAAAACAACCGATGCGGGAGGCGTTGCGGAGTATAGCTACACCGGCGCTGTCGCGGGGAACGACACGATCTCCGCGTTCGCCGATTTCAATAACGACCATACCCAGGATGCCGGCGAGCCGGGTTCCAGTACAACACACACCTGGATTGGAAACAATCTAACGCTGACGTTGTCAGCCGCTAATGCGTCAGTTGACACGACCCAGACCGTGACCGCCACCCTCAAGGATTCCGAGAATAAACCGCTCACCGGTATCACCGTCCACTTCGACGTAACCGGCGCAAATGCACAGGCCAGCAACGTCGTGACGAACGCGAGCGGGCAGGCGAGCTTGAGTTACGCGGGCACGAATGCGGGTACCGACACCATCCATGCGTACGGCGATCTCGATGCCGACAGCGTGCAGGATAGCGGCGAGCCGGTCGGTAACGCGACCATGACCTGGTCGACAACTCCATCGTCGCCGCCGGTCAAACCAAGCCAGCCCGCCGGGCCACAGGCCGGCTGCACCTATTTCTCGGAGACGCAGCACAATCTCTGTGGGGGCTTCGAGGCCTACTGGAATCACTTCGGCGGGCTCGCCATCTACGGCTATCCGCTGACCGAAGAGTTCCAGGAAAACGGGATGACCGTGCAGTACTTCGAGCGGGCACGCTTCGAGTGGCATCCCGGAGAATGGCCGGAACGCTACGACGTGATGCTCGGGCTACTCGGCAATCAGTTGACCGCCTCGAGCAGCGGGCAGGCGTTCCAACCGACCTCCGCCAACAACAGCAGCGACTGTCTCTACTTTGCGGCAACCGGTCATAACCTGTGTGGTGCATTCCAACAGTACTGGAGTCAGTTCGGTGGGCTCGCGGTCTTCGGCATGCCGATCAGCGACCCATACCAGGAGAATGGAGTGACGATCCAGTACTTTGAACGCCAGCGCTTCGAACTCCATCCAGGTGCCTGGCCGGAGCGCTACGACGTGCTCCTCGGCAGGGTCGGCGCGGAAGTGCTTGCGACGACTCCTTATTAGGAGCGTAAACGGACGAGGGCTGCTCGGCATAGCAGCCCTCACCCCGGCCCCTCTCCCGTTCCGTACGGGAGAGGGGTGTTTTAGCACGAACGTACGAGTGGTTCGGGGAGCTGATCGCCGGGCCGAGGGTGCAGCTGGACCATACGATGCTTCCACCGAGCGCCGCGACACCCGATGCCCAACGCTCGGGGGAACGAAACGTAGTGTCCCGATCGGGTTGCCGCCCAGAGCCCGCCCGGGGGAACGGATTGTGGAATCCCGGACGTGGACGTCGCCTCGGCCTCGCCTGGGGGAACGGATTGCGGAATCCCGGACGTGGACGTCGCCCCGGACTCGCCCGGGGATCAATGCCCGGGCTCCATCGGCGAAGCCCACTAAAGGGGCTCGACTAGGCAAGGTATTTGTTTATCCCCCAGCCGCCCTTCTTGTCATTCCGAGCCGCCGCGAGGAATCTCCTCCCCCGTTTCCCGACCGTCGTGCGCAGGGGAACGCCGGAGAGATCCTTCGGCTGCGGCCTCAGGATGACAGGGGAGTGGGCTTGCCCAGCCTGCGAACGTAGAGACATTCAGCCCCTTCAGTGGGCTTCGCCTCAAGAGCCCGGGCATTGATCCCCGGGCGGCGGTGGACCGGGCGCACGTTCACCGGTACGCCATCTCGCTCACCCGGGCGGGCGCTGGACGAACACGAGTTCATCGATTGCGCTTCTCGTTGTTGGCCCGAACACGATTGACCGACCATCAGACGAATTGTTCAACCACCATCAGCCTTGGGCGTCGCTCCGCGATCCAGCTGCCTTCTGCGCGCGGCGGCGCTCATTCACGCCGAGCGATTCGACCAGGAAGGCGCGGTTGAAGCGGGCGCGATAGTT
>CALAGB010000219.1 GCA_937891245.1 uncultured Thermomicrobiales bacterium
AGAGGCGCTCGATGCGACGCCGTACGGAATCGTCGGCAAGGAAGCGTTGAATGCGCTGGCCTCGCTCGATTCCTTCTCCATGCGCCTCGACCCGGCCGACGACTTGCGCATCTTCATAACGTACGTCGACATCGACGCTGGTCACCGCGTCTTCCGACGCCACCGCGGAAATCATTTGCTGCACCAGCCGGTAAAGCGCGACACGCAGTACTTCGGGGAGCTTTTCATCCGTTTCGGGTCCGACGATATTCGCTTCAATGCCGCGCAAACGCACGATCTCGGCGACATATCGACGCAACGTGGGAACGACCCCAATCTCCTTCAACACAACCGGCCGTAGCTCGTAGAGCAATCGGCGTGTATCGCGTAATGCGTTCGACGCGACACCACGGAGATCGTTGAGCTCGCTCTGCGCCTGGGTCGGATCTCGTTGGATGGTCTGCTGGCAGATTTCGGTGCGGAGCAATACGTTGGCAAGCGTCTGGGCCGGCCCGTCAAGAACTTGCCGTGCGAGGCGCAAGCGCTCGTCTTCTTCCGCCTGAACGACCTCTTCGTATGGGATCGAGACGCCGTTCGACTGGGATCGACGAAGGAGACGGGTGCGGTTGTCCGGCTGCGACGCCTTCTGTTCTTCCGCCTTGATCTGCGATTCGGAGAGCTCCAGGAGAATGCGAAGCTTCTCCTGATACGAGCGAATGCTCTTTTCGCGCTCTTCGAGCTGTTCGACCTGGCTGCGCATCATCATAAGGCGCAGCTCAACCTCGTGCGCCGCGTGGTACATGTCGCGGATGTCTTTGCGCGCGAACGATTCGAGGTTCGCTTCCATCTCACGGACGCGATTTGCCAGCGACATCTCGCGCTGCGTGAGACGGTCAACCTCGGTCGCCGATTGGCCGACAAGCAGGCCAATCTCCTGGAGGGACTGTGACGCTTCGCCCAGGTCGCTCCGGCATTCATCGGCCAGTGCGATCAAGCGATCGACAAACTCTTTGGTTTGCGGAAGCGGAAGCACCATCGATTGGACTCCTGTGCTGAATGACGCCATATATGCGACTCAGCGTAGGGTCTGGTCCTCCCGCTCACAAGGGTACTGAGGTCCCAATCAGTTGTGGTGATCAGAAGCTGCCACCAGCACCACCGCCGCCGGCCGATGCTCCGCCGACGCTGCCGGTGCTGCTACTGCTCGGCGTGACGGTCGCATTGAATGCCATCCAGGCGGCGAAAGCGCTGTAACCGCTTCCGTATTGCCGGGTCGACGGCCCGAGCCAGAGCGGTGTATAGCCATTGTCACTTGCCTGTTCGAGCCGTTTGGAGAGCGCGGAAGCGACGCCGGCCGCGGTCGCGTATGGCATGGCGTCATCCAGATCAAGCTTGGCGTCGGGCGACTTGGCCGATTTCGCTTTCTTGATGCCTTCAATATAGGCGCGCCAGCCCTCCGCGATATCATTCCCGCTCTGGGTCGTGTCCGGGTAGCTCAGCATCGCACCGAGACCTGCGAAGCCGGCGGCGACGAGTACGCCAAGTCCTATCGCCCCCCAGGCTTGCTGCCCAGCGACGACGAATACGAAGGCGGCGACCAGGAGTACGACGAGCCCTGCGGTTGCCAGGTAGACCGGCCGGCGCTTCGCCGAGGCGTGGGGATCGAACCAACCGCGATTCTCCAGATGCGTCCGTAGGAGCTTACGCGCTTCATCCCAATCGCTACGTGCCGCCTCAATGTTGTGGCTGCTGACGATCCGCTCGTCGTCCGCACGAACGCTCAGCGAGTGCCAGACGCTTTGCTCGACGTCGCCTCGCACAACAGATTCATCGATCAAGTGAATGTCCGCCTGTTTCTTGCCGGACTGCTCGATCGCGAGCGCACCCCGCCGTGCGAGATCGAAAATCGTCGCGATTATCTGGTCATTGCTGATCTTTCCGGCAACCAGCGCTCCGACGAGCGCGGGCTGCATGTCGCCGGGACGCTCTGTCGTCGGTGCGAGCGTGTGTGATAATCGTGGGCGGCCGCTCCAGACTCGCCGAGCGAACCACCCATAAATCACCGCAAAAAAGACCGCCAGAACATTGATCAGGCTGATCGGACCGTCGCTCACGCTGCGCGAGAACTTCGTGAAGGCGGACGGTTCCGGTGGCGGAGCGGGACCGTTCGTCAGGCTGCCGGCAACCGCTTGCAAACCGGACTCAAGACCACCTGCCAGGTCGCCCTTGACCATCAACGGCTTCATTTGGTTGTCGAAGATCCGTTGCAGCTCGTACTGCGGCAGATGGCCGGAGAGTTGCGATTTACCTGCGTAGAACGCGAATTGGCCATGTTTGAGATCATTCGGCTTCAAATTGAGGAAGAGCACTAGCCCGTCGCGAGCATTGGGCGCGGACTGTAGATCCCACGCGTCCATCAATTTTTTCGCATCATCTTCGGTTTTGTCGTAATCCGCCGACTTGGCCTGGATGTAGACGACCACCGGCGCGCCAGCGGCTTCGACGGTCTGCGCATCGCGCTCCAACGAAGCGACCTGATCCGGCGTCAGCGCACCGGCTCGGTCGTAGATCCGCGTCCCTGGGGTTGGTTGTCCAAAATCGTTCGATGCGGCAAGTGCCTGAGCGGCGAATGGGCCGGCGAGTGAGAGTACGAGAATGAGCGTGGCGACCAACGACGGAAGATACCGTATGTCCCGCAATTGGGAATCGAGTCGCCAAAATCGCGCCACACGGGCGTGCCTCATCGGTTGGAGATGTACGTTCATTTGCTTTGTGCCTCATTTAGGTGGTTCGTCGGCGCGGGGAGACTGTGGGAACTCGATTCAATCGGCCGGAGTTAAGCCTCTCGCCGACGGACTCAATTCTTGACACGCTTCCCAGCCAATCAGTAAGATTCGGTCGCGCTCGAACCGATGGCGGGTGGTGAAATGGTATCACAAGGGTCTTTGGAACCTTTATTCCAGGTTCGAATCCTGGCCCGCCAGCCTGACGGCGCCAGGGCAGAATCTTCTCCCTGTACCTCTCAACCTTTGATCGACGGGCGGCAGTGAGCTCCGAAGAACCAAGCGACCAATCGAGCGGTGTGGCGGCAGTTATTTTGGCTGCGGGCCTTGGCACGCGCATGCGTTCGCGTCTGCCGAAAGAATTGCACACCGTCTGCGGCCGTCCACTCCTGCAGCACGTCATTCGCGCTGCCACCTCAGCCAATCCCGATCAATTGATTGTCGTCCTCAGTCCAGCCAAGGCGTCGGTTGTCGATTCGTTGCCGGACCATTGTCAGGTCGTCTGGCAGACGGAACCGCTTGGTACCGGGCATGCGGCCGCCCAGGCTCTTCCACTCTTGCTGCCGCGGATCCGGCATGTCGCAGTGCTTTTCGGCGATCACCCGTTGTTGACCGGCGACGCGGTTACCGAGTTGATCGCGCGTTCGCGTGACTCGGGAGCGCTGGTATCGCTCCTCACTGCGATTCTCGACGATCCCGGAGCCTATGGGCGCGTGCAGTACGTGCGCGACCGCATTGCGGGTGTCGTCGAGGCGAAAGCTGATCCGACGATCTACGACGGTCCGGTCGAAATTTATAGCGGTATCTCGTGCTATCAACGCGACTGGCTGGATCGGCAGCTGCCGGTCGTACCGCGCAGCGCGGTTGGCGAATACTATCTCACGTCACTGGTTTCAATGGCGGCGGGTGAGTCCGAGCCGGAGCGCCCGGTGATTTCGGTGGTGGCGCCCGCGGAAACGGCGTACGGCATCAACGATCGCGTTGAGCTTGCGGTCGCTGAACGCGTGATGCGCTCGCGAATCAACGAGCGTCTCATGCGTGCTGGCGTGACGATCGTCGATCCGGCAACGACGTTTATTGATGATACGGTTGCGATCGGAACTGACGCGCGTATCGAGCCGCTGACTTCGATTTCGGGTACGACAATTATCGGCGAGCAATCGGTGATCGGGCCAAGCACATTCATTCGAGATTCAACGATCGGCGCGGATTGCGTCGTACACGCATCGACGCTCGAGGGCGCGGTGGTGGGCGATCGGGTCCACATCGGGCCATACGCTCATTTCCGGTCAGGAACGAGTATCGACAGCGATGTTCATATCGGCAATTACGTTGAGATGAAGAACGCGCGGATCGGCCGCGGCACGCACGTTGGACACTTCAGCTATCTCGGTGATGCCGAGATCGGGCAGCGTGTCAACATCGCGGCCGGGACCATTACGGCGAACTACGATGGCGTCGATAAGCATCGGACGATCATTGGAGATGACGCCTTCATCGGCTGCGACACGATCTTGCGCGCGCCGGTCTCGGTCGGCGAGGGTGGGAAGACCGGCGCCGGCAGCGTGGTGACGCACGATGTCGCGCCGGGTGAAACCGTTACCGGCGTACCGGCGCGCCCATTTCAGCGCAGGCCGGCTGTGAAACATGACGGCGAAGGGGATAACGAGCACTAGATGGATGGACGACTACAGATCTTCGCCGGTTCGGCCAACCCGGGACTGGCGGAGGCTATTGTCCGAGAGTTGGAATTGCCGTTGGGTCGTCGCTTTGCCGGCAGCTGGAGCGATGGCGAAACGCGGATCGAGCTTGAAGAAAATGTTCGTGGCTCCGACGTCTTCGTAATCCAACCGATGTGCAGCCCGGTGAATCAAAACATCATTGAGTTGCTCCTTATGATTGATGCGGTACGGCGTGCCTCGGCCGCGCGCGTGACGGCGGTCATTTCATATTTCGCCTATGCACGCCAGGAGAAAAAGACACGTGGCCGCGAGCCGGTCAGCGCCAAGGTGATGGCGAATTTACTCGTTACCACCGGCGTCGATCGGATTCTCACGCTCGATATGCACTCGCCCGCGATAGAAGGGTTTTTCGATATCCCGGTCGATCATTTGCGATCGACCCCGATTCTGGCGGCGCATTTCCGGCGCAGTTTCACAAGCGAACTCGTGGTCGTCAGCCCGGATGCCGGTGGCGTGGGGCGTGCCGAGGAGTTCCGGCAGCGCATCGCGGGATCGCTGGCGATCATCTCACGCAAGCACCCGGGACCAGAACAGACCGAGATGCTGGAAATGGTCGGCGATGTGCAGGATCGCGATGCATTGATTGTCGACGACGTGATCTCGACTGGCGAGACATTGCTGAAGGCGGCCGAAACGCTGGTGGCGCGTGGCGCCAGTTCCGTGCGTGTGACCGCGGTCCACGGCGTCTTCGCCGCGGATGCGCTCAAGCGCATTGATGATTCGATTATCGAAAAGGTGTACGTAACCGATAGTATTCCGTTACCCCTTGAAGGGCCGCGCGACAAGATTGAGGTGCTGACGGTGGCACCGCTGCTCGCTGAGGCGATCATGCGGATTCACAAGGATCTGAGTATCAGCGCCCTTTTCGTTTAGCGAACCGCGCGTTTGCCATCAGGCGTACCGGTTGCCGGGGCGATCTCGCCCGAACGTTCGATCCACCGCCACCGGATCGACAGGCAACTTGGGAGCCAGGAGTTTGGAGGCTTTGAGTACCTCAGGCTGGATAGAATTGGGCGTTGCGCTTTTGGCGTATCTCGCCCTGACGTTTACTGCTACGGTTGAACTGGGTCTGGCGGCGGTGAGCCGCGTAACCGTGCGCGAGCTGATCGAAGAACGAGCCGCCGCCCATCATGTGCATTCGCTGGTCGAACGTCCCCAGGATATTCGCGCCTCGCTCTTGCTCGTCGAATTGCTCACCACTGCCATTGGAGTCTCGCTGGTTGTCGAACTTTTCGATCACCAGTTCGGGGAACGCAGCCTGTTGCTTGCGCTCGCTCTGAACGTCATCCTTGTGCTCGCCCTCGGGCGTGCCCTGCCGGCGGCGATTATCGCCGGTGCGTCCCGGGAAACGGCGCGCTTCGAGCGGGTTGGAGCGGTGGTCGCCACGTTGGTGGCACCTTTGATGAGTGTCACGAACGCGTTGTCGCGAGTCGTCGCGCACGGGAATCGTAACGGCGAAGCCGGCCTGGACGAAGCGATCGATGCGAATGGCGACGGGCGCGAGTGGGACGGCCACCCTGATCAGGACACGATCGAGGAAGAGCACGAAATGATTTCGGCGATCCTCGATCTCGATCAGGCGATGGTCCATGAAATCATGGTACCGCGCACGGATATCACTGCCGTATCCGTCGATGCGGATGTCCTTGAGGTCGTCGATCTCGCCCGCACGGTCGGGCATTCACGGATCCCGGTCTATCGTGATTCGATCGACGCGATCATCGGTGTCGTTCACGCCAAGGATTTCTTGCGCTTCGTCAATGATGATGCAGCCGATGTCGAGTTGCTGGAGTTGCTTCGCCCTGCCTATTTCGTGCCGGAATCCAAGCATGTCGGCGAGCTCTTGCACGATTTGCGCAGCGAGAAGGTCCATCTCGCGGTGGTTGTCGACGAATACGGTGGAACCGCCGGTATCGTAACGATCGAAGATATCCTGGAGGAGATCGTCGGCGAGATTCAGGACGAGTACGATCGCGAGCTTCCGCTGGTTGAGCGACTCGGGCCGGATGAAGTGATCGTCGATGGCCGTATTCCGATCGACGAACTGGCCGAAATCTTCGATACTGACTTCACCGATGGTGACTACGACACCATCGGTGGGTTCGTACAGAAGCAGCTGGGTCGCATCCCTGGCGCGGGTGAAACGGTTGACGCGGATGGTCTCCGCTTTGAGGTGCAGACCGTTGAGCATCGTAGGATTCGGACGGTTCGCGTCGTCCGCCAGGCGGAGCTTTCGACGATATCAGGGGAGAACGGGTGAGGTTACGATCGAAGCCGAACGCTGAAGAGGCAGATGATCTGACGTGGCGTATTCGGCGGATGGACGAAGTCGCTTCGACGATGGACGAAGCGGCGGCCCTGGCGCGCGACGGCGCGCCGGTCGGGACGGTCGTTGCCGCCGGCTTTCAAACGGCGGGACGAGGCCGGAATGGCCACGAGTGGCTGGCACCGCCCGGAACGAGCTTGCTGGCGACGGTGATCTTTCGACCCGAACTGATCGTTGTCCAGGACAAGGCGTTGTCGCGCACGATCGGCGAGCGCATTCGCGATGCGATCGTCGAAGTGACCGGCCTCGAGGCAACGGTCAAGGAGCCGAACGATCTCCTGGTCGGTGACAAGAAGCTGTGCGGCATCCTCTGCCAAACCAGCGTGCGGGGCGATGAACTCGACTATCTGCTTGTCGGATTCGGGATCAACGCCAATATACCGGCCGATCAGCTGCCGCTGGAGCGCGCCACGAGCCTGTTCGTCGAAACCGGCCGCGAGGTGGACCTTCATCGCTTACTCGTCTGCGTTCTGGGTCATCTTGCCGAGATTCCCGGTCTCGCCGATCTACCAATCTAGCACGTCTTGCACACAACGATCTACGCGCGCTCCCACGGTCCGCCGCGGAATGCGGTTTTGCTATACTCGCGACGGTGCGCGGAACGTTTCGAGTCGACTGTCCCCGTGCGCTTGACGCGATTTTGCATGCAGGAGGGCGCGGATGGATTTTCAATATTCTGACGAACAGATCCAGGTTCGTGACATGGTGCGAAACTTTGCCGAGCGCGAAGTCGCACCGCATATTCAGGAATGGGACAGTAAGGGGGAGTATCACCCTGAAGTGCTCTACAAGATGGGTGCGGAGGGTATTCTGGGCCTGCCGATTCCTGAGCGCTACGGCGGTGGTGGCTTCGACTACG
>CALAGB010000220.1 GCA_937891245.1 uncultured Thermomicrobiales bacterium
CGGATGTATGTGCTTGAGTTCAGTCAGGGATTCGCTCCGAACAGCGGGCGTCTGCTTCGGGTCGATGACTCTGGTCAAACAACGCCGGTCATTGCATCATTGAACTTCCCAACTAGTTTCTTACTCAGTGCTGACGGATCCATTTATATATCGGAAATGAACCTAGCCTCTAATTTTCAACCTGGCGAAGGCAGAGTCCTCGATTACATCGCAGTTGCTCCCTAGCTGCAGCCGCCTTCGACTATTTGAGGATTGCGAATCCACAATCCCTCTATCGTCGATAGACCCAGAAATTCGCTGGAAGCTTCGGGGCGACTGCATTCGCTTGCAGCGTCTGTCAGCACATGGCCCGCCTTCTGCGTCGATTGAATGATCCAGTATGCACTCTGCGCCACGCTGCGTGACGAGACGCGCAGCATTACCGCTTTCACCTTGAGGCGTAACGAGGGTTATCGCATGCGATAACCCTGTATGTCTTCAGGCCTGTTCTGACACCGCGAGGCATCGAACCACATTGCCCGTTGAATCGCTCCGGCTACACCTCATGAAAGTGGCCGTACCCTAGCCACTCCGTTCGCTGTGTAGACCGAGTTCGTCAGCCAAAAGTTCTCCGCTCTACGCGTGGATCTGGTGCCCGTGTTTCTCGTCGTAGGAGATGAGGAGCGGTTCGTCGTCGCTCTTGCGGGTGTCGAGCCAGACGCGGCGGCCCCAGAGGCGATTGACGTATTCCAGCGTCTTGCGGGCGTAGTTCATGTCGAGCGGCGTGCCGTCCCAGGAGTGCCGCAGGTAGAGCTCGCGGTTGCCCTCGTAGTCGCCATCTTCGGCGTAGATGACCGGGATGCCGTGACTCGCCAGCTGCGTCACGAGCCGCTGGCGCACATCTTCCCAGCTCTTGTCGACGATGACGACTTCGTCTCCCACCTTCTGGTAGAGGAAGAGATCCATGTCGCGCACCAGATCTTCGGTTAAGTAGTTGCGGATGAGCGAGACGTCGCTTTCGGTCTCGCGCACCTCCATCAGCTTGGCTCGGCCATCCTTGCCGTCGTCGTTCCAGCGTCGTTCGATGTCCTCCAGAATGCGGAAGCCGACGTGGTAGGGATTAAGGCTTCGCTGGGATGGTTGCAGGATCGATGAGTGTAGCTGGGCGAATTCGACATACTCGTCCTCGCTCAGCTCCAGTTCGCGCATGATGCGGGCGTGCCAGTACGAGGCCCAGCCTTCGTTGATGATCTTGGTCTGCATCTGCGGGTAGAAGTAGAGCATCTCGGCTCGCACAATGGCGACGACATCACGCTCCCAGTCGGTCAGGCGCGGCGAATGCTCCATGATGAACATGAGCAGGTCGCGCATCGGGCGACTCGGACGCATATCGTTCACGCGTTCCGGTTGCGGCTCGTTGCCGTTCCCACGCTCGCTCAGTTTCCAGAGGTCGTCATAGGCGCGCTCCGGCGCGGTGGCCGGTCGACGATGGTCGGCGTGGGCGTCGGCCGGTGTCGCGTGCGGATCGACGTGCTCCTGAATCGAAAGCACGGCATCGAGCAGCTTCTCGACGTCGTCGGCACCGTGCTCGAATTCGTACGTGCGAATGCGGTCGGCATTCAGCGTGACGGTGTCGACCATGCGGCGCGAGGTCTCGCCGAAGTGGGCGCTGTTGGCGAAGAAGTCGCTGTGCGCCAGTACGTGCGCCGCTACCAGCTTGTTCTGCAACACCGTGTTCGTCTCCAGCAGGAAGGCGTAGCACGGATTGGTGTTGATCACGAGTTCGTAGATTTTGCTGAGGCCGTAGTCGTACATCATCTTCTGCACCTGGTACGCCTTGCCATGCGTCCAATGCGAGAAGCGGCCCGGCATACCGTACGAGCCGATCTCGTACATGACGGTCGCCGGCACGATCTCGAAGTGCGTTGGGAACGGCCGGAGACCGAGCGACTGGGCGACGTCCCAGATCCGCTCGATGCCGGCTTCCAGTTCGCGAGCGTATCCGCCCATATCGCGTTCAACCACGGGCGCCCACCTCCGTTCCGAAGAAGTTGCGCAGTGCCGGGTAGACATCCGCCTTATCGGCGATGGTGACCGAGACGAACTTCGGATTGGTGATTCGCTCGAAGGTATGCATCAGCGTACTCTGATACGAGTAGCGCCCCTGGCGGATTTCGCCGTACCCGAACTGATTGCAACGCTCGACGAGTTCGCTGGTCAGCTGCAGGCAAAGTTCGTTGTCCGACGGCCAGTTGTCGCCGTCGGAGAAGTGGAAGGGATAGATATTCCAGCGGTCCGGCTGGTAACGCTCTTCCAGCAGGCTGAGCGCCAGCTGATAGGCCGAGCTCGCCTTGGTACCACCGCTCTCGCCGCGCGTGAAGAACTCCTCCTCGGTCACTTCCTTGGCTTCGGTGTGGTGAGCGACGAAGACGATCTCGACGTTGTCGTACTTCGTGCGCAGGAAGTGCACCATCCAGAAGTAAAAGGCGCGGCTGACGTACTTCTCGAACGTGCCCATACTACCGGAAACGTCCATCATGGCGATGACAACCGCGTTCGACTCGCGCTGGATGTCTTGTTCCCACGTCTTGAAGCGCAGGTCATCGTTCGTCAGGCTGCCAAAGTGCGGGTCGCCCTGCAGCGCATTGCGCTTGATGTTCTCGCGAATCGTCCGGCGCTTGTCGAGATTGGAGAACGGGCCGCTCTTACGGATGTCGGTGAAGCGCACTGCCGGAGACTCCAGCTCCTGCATGCGTTTCTCTTCCAGATTCGGCAGGCTGAGATCTTCGAAGATCATGCCGGCCAGTTCGTCCATCGTCAGTTCGGCTTCGTAGTAGTCGACACCCGGCTGATCGCCGGCGCCCTGGCCCTTGCCGGGGCCACCCTGCTGACCGCCGCGCTCCAACACGTCGCCGACCTGCGACTTGCCGTCGCCCTGGCCGACCTGCTTCTGCTCGCTCGTGTCGAAACGGAACCGGTATTCGTCGAGCGTGCGAATCGGTACCTTGAAGATCTTCTTGCCGTCGGTCGTAATAAGCGATTGCTCGCTCACGATATCCGCGAGATTCTCGCGAATCGCTTCCTTCACCTTCCGTTTGTGGCGCGCCTGGTCGATCGCCCCCTTGCGATGTAACGACCAGTCGTGGCTTTCGAGAGTGACCGTGAACATGAGCCTCTTACCTCGTCGTTTCTCTGGGCGTGCCGCTAACGGTTGAGGAGTGATCCGACGTACTTCAGCAGTTCGTTGGCGCAAACCGGGCAGTAGCCATGCTCGCTGACGAGCCGATCGATCACGTCGTTGATGCGGCGCAGTTGATCGGCATCCGGTGTCTTGGTCGAGGTCGTGATCTTAACCACGTCGCGCAAGTCGACGAAGAGTTTCTTCTCGATCGCTTCCTGCAAGCGCTCGTGCGAGGTGTAGTCGAACGTCTGGCCGCGACGCGCCAGGGATGAAATGCGGATCAAGATCTCCTCGCGGAACTGTCGCTTGCTGTTCTCCGAGACGCCGATCTGCTCCTCGATCGAGCGCATCAGATGCTCGTCGGGATCGATCTCCTCCTCAGTAATCGGATCGACGACCTTGGTCTTGTTGCAGAACGCTTCGACGTTATCCAGATAGTTGTTGAGCAGCGTCCGCGCCGATTCTTCGAACGAATAGACAAACGCCTTCTGAACTTCGCGCTTCGCCATCTCGTCGTATTCGCGCCGCGCTTCGGCGATCAGGTTGAGGAGATGCTCGTACTGATCGCGGTCGATACTGGTGTGCTGTTCGAGGCCGTCGCGCAACGATCGGAGCGCGTCGATCGCGTTGACGCAGGTGACGCCGTCGCGTACCAGCGTGTTCGAGAGCCGGTTGATGACGTAACGCGGCGAGATGCCGTCCATCCCCTCGCGTACCGCTTCGTCTTGCAGCTCGCGTACATCTTTGGGGGTGAAACCTTCGACCGCCTGGCCGTCGTAGAGCTTCATCTTTTTGGTTAGGCTCATGCCTGACTTCTTGCTTTGCTCCAGCCGCGAGAGAACGGCAAAGGCGGCAGCCGTTTCGAGCGTTCCCGGCGCGATATGCACGTCGCGAATGGCGCTCTGCTTCAACAGCTTCTGGTAGATCTTGACTTCGTCGGTGACGCGCAGGTTGTAGGGCACCTTGACCAGGATGATGCGGTCCTGCAACGCCTCGCTCTTCTTGTTACCGACGAACGACGTGTATTCATGCTCGTTGGTATGACTGACGACGACCTCATCCGCATAGATCATCGAGAAGCGTCCGGTCTTGATGTTCTGTTCCTGCGAAAGCGTCAACAGCACATAGAGGAAGCGCTCGTCGGTCTTGAGCATTTCAATAAATTCGACCAACCCACGATTCGCGATATTCAGCTCACCATCGAAGCGATAGCCACGCGGATCCGATTCGGTACCGACCTCGCCGATCGTCGAGAGGTCGATGCCGCCGACCAGTTCCGAGATATCCTGCGACTTCGGATCTGAGGGCGTGAAAGTACCGATGCCGACGCGATGCTTTTCCGAGAAGGCGACGCGGACGATCGGCACGTCTTCCTGCCGGCCACTGAACGGCTTGCCCGGGTCGCTCCAGGGGTGGTTTTCCTGCTCCGGGTGCTCCAATTGATAGCGGCACCAGGGGCACAGCTCACCTTCGACATAGACGCCGTATTCGCGCGTAATTTCATCCCGAATCGACTCCGGCACGAGGTGCAGCGGTTCCTCGTGCATCGGGCAGCCGCGAATGGCGTAGACGGCACCGATGTCGCTGCGGCTGTAGCGTTCCAGGCCACGCTTGAGCATCGTGACGATGGTCGATTTCCCGCCGCCGACCGGGCCCATCAGCAGGAGGATGCGCTTGCGGACTTCGAGCCGCTGGGCCGATGAGCGGAAGTACTCGACAATCTGTTCCAGCGAACGATCGATGCCGAAGATCTCGTCATCGAAGAACTTATAGTGGGTGTGACCGCTCTCAGTCTCCTCGATCCCCTGCTGGGCGATCATGCTGTAGATGCGCGCATGCGAGAGCTGAGCGATCGTCGGAGTCTTCGCCACAAGGTCGAAGTACTCCGCGAAGGTTCCCTCCCACTCCAACTGCTCCTGCTCCGCGCGATAGACGCCGAGCCGTTCCATGAGATCCATGCATTCCGATCCTTACGTTCAATACGTCTGCCGATACGCTCTTACCGCCGGCGCCGACGACGAATTCGTGGTTCATCCGTCTGCCACCGGCGATAGCTGTCTGACTACCGTGAGGAACGGTACATACGACAAAACTTCGATCTTTCCACCGCCCCACGTCTTATCGACTGGGCGATCGAAGAGACCAGCGTCCCCGATCAATGTCCAAGTGAGGTTGCCTGTGGAATCTGAGGTGTCTCGACGCGCCTAGGCCGCGCTATCGAGACGGTACGATCGTCGGCTTGTTCGAACGAATCGTCCGATCATCAACGATCGTCTGCTGCCGGGAGTTCGGCTTGCCTACAACCGCTGTCCCAACAGCGTCGAGTTCGTCGGATCTGACATTGCATCAACTCCCCCTGCGGCTGGGCGCCGTGTGGGCTGATCGAGCGCGGCACGCCCAATCAGAGATACGGAAATCGTCACGTTGTGGTTCACGGAAACCAATACCGGAGTTCACCTCGCGCTGGGAACGGATTGGTCGTCATACGATTGAGATCTCGTGCGATCGTAGCGACCGGATCGCGTCTTTCCCGTTCCGTGTGTTGCCTTAACGTACGCACTTGACATAGGTTGCGGTTCTCATTCTAGCAGGTGATCGATGTTAATACAACGTACGTACGCAGATAAGCGAGGAATAGTACGAAAGTCCGTAGCTCTCCACTAACTGCTGGCTACCACCGTTCACAGCACTCGACTGCAACCTACGCGAGATACACCGAAGACATCGAGGGGTGAGAAACCGTTTCCGCGAACGCGTTGGAGTACGCTTGTCTGCGGCGTTGACCAGGTCGCACGAACCTCCATTTATCTCCCGGTTACTCACATTCCGTGCCAACGTCGGTTCATGGAGCGCCGATCCCAAGCCATGCCAAATGGATCGATGGTTCACAAATCGCGAGCAGATCGCGACAATAGCCGATAGAGATCGACTCGGAACATGACGGAAGGGGGTCGGATGGGACGCTGGAAGAACGGCGCGCAGTGCGCGGTGATGCTTACCTTTGATGTCGATGCCGAAACACTCTGGCTTGCCGGGGACCTGACCAATCTCGACAAGCCCGGGTTACTCTCGATCGGCACCTATGGCGCGCGCGTCGCCGTGCCGCTCATTCTCAACCTGCTCAAAGAGAACAATCTGAAGGCGACCTTCTTCGTCCCCGGCTGGACCGCCGAGACGCACGCCGACCTGATCGGTGTCATCCATGCCCAGGGTCACGAGATCGGGCACCACGGCTACCTGCACGAGGAGCCGACATCGTTGAGTGCCGCCGAAGAGGAAGAGGTCATGCGCAAGGGGCTGACGGCGCTACAGGCGATCACCGGCGGCCGCCCGGCCGGCTACCGCTCGCCCGCCTGGGAGTTTTCGACGAATACCCTGCAACTGCTCCAAACCTACCAGTTCAGCTACTCATCCAACATGATGAGCCATTTCATTCCCTGGCAGCACGCCGAGACGGGCATCATCGAACTGCCGGTGCAATGGCTGCTCGATGATGCACCCTTCTTCCTCTTCCGGCCGAACGGTCCGTCACGGCCAATCCAGCCGGCGGCGAACGCCTATCAGGCATGGAGCGAGGAGTTTCGCGGCATCTATCGCTTCGGCGGACTCTTCAACCTGACGATGCATCCGCAGCTGACCGGCCGGCCCGGACGCCTGCTCATGCTGCAGCAGTTGATTGTTTACATCCGTGGCTTCCCGGACGTCTGGTTCGCCACCGGCGCGGAGATCGCCGAGTACTGGCGACAGAGTGGCGAAAACGACAACCAGGGCGTCATGCTCGACGTCTAGCGATGCGCCCCCGCGGGTTTGTGCAGCCAGGCGTTCTCCCAATCACCGAACGGATGGAGGACGGACGGGTATCAGCGTCGCGCAGTGACGCGTTGCTCCAGCCAGTCGGCGATGACGTTGGAATCCTTGTTTTCAGCCGGTATGCGCTCCCAGAGGCTGTCGAAGTAGTCGCGGAAACGCCTGGCGACATCGGTGCGTGAATAGCGCACGGCGACGCCGCGGGGCGACTTCCAATAGAGTTCGGCGCTTTGCGGGGTGTAGAGAAGCGCCTGTTGATCGCCCTTGACCAGCAAACTGAAGGGGATCTCATCATCCAGAAAGCCGATGCGATAGTTCGGAGTGCTGCGGAGCGTCTGCGCGAGCGCGCGCACATGGCGCTGGATCAGGTCGTAGTCGGCGATCATGTCGCAACCCCACTGGCCACTATCGATGTACTGGCAAATCGACGCCAGCGGATAGATCGTCCGAGAGACGTTCTGGCGCACACTCTCATTCACCGCCGACCCGATCGTCTTTGCCCAGACTCGCATGACATCGCGATTTCGCACCTCGGGCCGGAGGTTCGCTTGATAGGCGACGACCGGATCGATTTGACCGCCGTTCACGGTCGTAACAGTCAACAGCCGATCGGCCATGACCCGTCGTTCACCGGGGAATTCTTCGAGTTGAGTAGCCAATCGCCAGAGGTCATCGGCGTCGACACCGAACTCGGCCACGCCGGCCAGAATGT
>CALAGB010000221.1 GCA_937891245.1 uncultured Thermomicrobiales bacterium
TCGGCCACGCCTTCGACATGCCCGAAGTGATTATCTCCTCGGTGCCGTTGCGAGGATCACTCAGCGAACCAGCGAAAAAAGGCTCCCAAGCGGTATCGATGTGCCCCAACTGGTAAGCCGTCAGGATGCGCGAGGTGAGAAGACCGATCAGGCCCATCGCGACGATCGGGAGCCGCTGGGCGTCAGTGGACGGCGAATAGGTCCAGCCGGGCGGGATGTTCTTGGGGTCCATCATGCCTGCCATGCTCATGCCCGGCATCATTGGCACGAGCACCGACAGGGCGATCACGGCCGAGCCGATGAGCAGGTTGTTGTTGTACTGCGCGGCGCTCGGGCTCCAGAAGATCAGCGGCGCGAAGAACAGCCAGATGCCGACGAACGCGACAGCCCACTGCGCCCATGTCTTGGTGCGCGGGGCGAGCGACAGCGCGCCGAACAGCGCGATGGCGAGCCCGCTGACGACATCGCTGATAGCCAGTGCGCTAGCCCGCCATTCGATCGAAGGCAGCCCGCGATCGACGGTTACGAAACGCGCGGCTTCGCCGACGCTCTGCGTGGTCATGGAGTCATAGATGAGCGGGCTGGAGGCGAGCCACAGACCGAGACCAATGTTGGCGTAAAGCGCCCAGCGTGCGCGGCGCTCATCGCGGTCCATCAAGGCCATGTGATCGCCGTGCCCGCCGTGGTCCGACATGGCCGCGACCGCGGCGCCGGGCCCGTGCCCCATCGCCGCGTGGTCCATTTTGCTGTGATCCATCCCGCCGTGATCTATGCCGCCCGTTCCGGCGGCCGCTGCGGGCTGGTGGTGGCCAGACCCCGCAAGCTCGGCCTCTGGCTCTTCATCCCACGCGACCAGGTTCTCGTTGAGCTTGTTGTTCCGGTACCAGGCCCGCGGATGCCGCTTGAGCGCAGCGACGATCGCCGGGAGCGTGTCGCGAAGGCTGTGCTTCGGTTCCCACCCGAGCAGCGACCGTGCGCGCGAGATGTCGAGGATATAGTGGTCGGAGGCGCAGGAACGCGCCCCGAGGCTAGATGCGCGTGATCTTCGTCACTGTGTAAGAGCCTTCGCCCTCGAAACGGAATTTCACCCGCTGGCCTGCCTTCACGTTTCCGAGCACGCCCTTGTCGAGCTTGAACGTCATGGTCATCGCCGGCCACTTCTTGGCAGCGATCGGATCATGCGCGATGGTGATGGTGCCCTTGGCAGCATCGATGGTCTTCACGACGCCGGTGGCGTGCGTGACCTTCTCGGAATCCGAGCCGTCGGCCGCCATCATCTGCTTGTGCTGCTCGGGGGTCATTCCGCCGTGGGTGCTCCCGGACTGCGCAACTGCGGAGGTGCCGAGGCTAACGGCAGCCACCGCGCTTGTTGCCGCGATCGAGAAAATCTTCTTCATCGTCCGTATTCCTCCTAATTTCATCGTCTCGCAAAAGTCTTGCGCCGTCAGCGCCGTCGAGCTCGGCTCTTGGCGTCTCCCCGCTGCTTGAAGAGGCACATTCCGCACATGACGAGACACGGAAGAACGTAGAAAAGCGGCGCAATTGCCGCGAAGCCGAACACCGCCGAGCCTGTCACCAGGCCGATCACCAGCAAAGCAGCCGCCGCACCCATCGGCCACGTCATAGGGCCGCTCTTCTGGCCGCTTCCACAGCAGCCGTTGTTCGTCTCGGCGGCCTTAAAATCCGCAAGTGGAACCCGAGCGGTGGGAGTCCGCGTCGTCATCCGTAAAACCCATCTTCCCGTCTTAGAGACAGGAAGATGGGGCTTGCCATCATGGGAAGGTCAATAGGTATTCGAAGATTTCTCACACATCGCAGAAGCGCGAGCAGACTTTAGGCCCCCCTGCGGTTCAAGCGAGCACCGAATTCGCCTCGCTTTGCCCCGCGTCGCCGATCTGCATGGTGCTCCAGCTGACAGCTCGCTGGAGGGCCCAGTCTCAAAGGCTAACACCTCACCGGAGCAGGCCCGAGAGGGTTTGAGCCGGACAAAGAAATATTTGAGAACCCCTCTTGACTCCGTACTGTAGTACGGCTGCTACACTTGCTCTGAGGTGGTAAATGAAGATAGAAGAATACACGATTGGAAAGGCAGCTAGCGCCGCCGGCGTCGGAATTGAAACGATCCGCTTCTATGAGCGGCAGCAGCTGATCGAGCAGCCGCCAAAGCCGCTCGGGACCGGCGCGCGACTCTACTCGGGTGACACGGTCCGGCGCATTCGGTTCATCAAGGAGGCGCAGGAAATAGGATTCTCCCTGCGCGAAGCCAAGGAGCTGCTCGCGCTGCGCACGGATCCGTCAGCCGACTGCGCAGAGGTCCGCGATCTCGCCACTATCAAGCTGGCCGACGTGCACCAGAAGATCCGCCGGCTTCAGGCCATCGGCGCCGCCCTGGAGCGGCTGGTCGCAACCTGTCCCGGCTGCGGTGGTCTTGAGGCGTGCACCATTATGGATGCGCTCACCTCCTCCGACAGCGCCAGACCAGGACACTCCTGCGAACCGGTCCCCAAACAGACCGACGAAAGGGCATCAACGATGAAAACAACGACCTTCACGATCGAAGGCCTGCGCTGCAACGCCTGCGCCGAAAAGGTGAAGCAGCTGGTGGAAAAGGTGCCGGGAGTTTCCGCCGTATCGGTGTCGTTCGAGAACCGGCAGGCAAGGATCCTCTATGAGCCTAATGCCGTCACCGAAGACGCCCTGGCCGCCAGGATCGAGAAGCCGGGCTACCGTGTCGTCGAGCGACGCTGAACCAAGTTCCCGCCCTCCCAGCTTAGTTCGCAAGGAACGGACATGACGATCACCGCCATCGCAGACACAGGCTTTCAGCCTTGGACGGAGGAGCCGGCTGAGCGCTCCGATCGAGCGCGCATCCGAGCGCGAATCGGCGGCCTCCATTGTTCGCTCTGCACGGGCACGATCGAGAAGGCGCTCGGCCGCGAGCCCGGCGTGAATAAGGTGGCGGTCAGCCTCACCCATGAGCAGGCGCTCGTCGAGTATGATCCTGCCGTCGCCCGTCCAGAGAAGCTGCTCCAGACTCTCCGGGACATCGGCTACACCATCTCGGACCCGAGGAAGGTTCGGCCGTTCGAGGAGGAAGAGCAGGAGCTCGTCCGCGAGAGCCGGCGGTTTGTGGTCGCGGTCGCGCTCAGCGTCGCCTCCATCCCAATCATCGCCGATCCGACCGTGGGCTGGATCGGCTTCCTCCCCGCGCTGGTATGCCTCTCTCTGGGCGCGATGGTCTTTCTCGTTCTGAAGAAGACCAGCATCTGGACCGCTAGCCTCGCTACCGGTGGCCTGGCGATCATGGCCTTGAGCCTGCTGTACCTCAACCTGATGGGACACCTCGGGGCAGCAGCCCCCTGGATCGTAGCCGCCCTCGCGCTGGTTCTAGTCTTCGGGGTGGGACGTCACATCCTTCACATGGCCGTGCAGGCACTTCGGCGCGGCATCCTAAACCAGCATGTCCTGCTGGAGATCGGCGCCTTCGCTGGAATCGTCGGCGGCATTATCGGCCTCGTGATGGACCGGCCAGGATATCCCACGGCCGCGTTCTTCGCGGTCTCAGTGATGGTCGCGACCTATCACATCTTCTCAGAGTGGCTTTCGCTGATCGTGAAGACCCGCAGCTCGCAGGCGGTGAAGAAGCTTCTCAATCTACAGCCAGAAACGGCGTCCGTCATGCGCGATGGGGTGGAGGTTGAGCTGCCGCTTAGCGCGGTGAGGGTCGGCGATCACATTCGAATCAGACCTGGCGAACGGATCCCCGTCGACGGGACTGTCCTCAGCGGCCGCTCAGGCGTCGATCAGTCGCTCGTCACCGGTGAACCTGTTCCAATCGAGAAAGGCATCGGCGACGCCGTAATCGGCGGCTCAATCAACGGCACAGGCACGCTTCTGCTTCTCACCACGGCCGTAGGCGAAGGCAGCTTCCTCCAGCGCATCATCCGCGAGGTTGAGGACGCGCGCGCTTTGAAGCCCGGCCTCCTCCATTTAGTAGACCGCGTTCTTCAGATCTACACGCCGACGGTCCTCGGGGTGGCTGCCCTCGCCGTAGTCGGCTGGCTCGCGGGCTCTTGGCTCTCCAGCGGCCAGGCGGACGTGGAGCGGGCCGTCTTCGCCGGTCTCAGTGTCCTCGTGATGGGCTATCCATGCGCTGTCGGCATCTCCGCGCCGCTCTCGATCGTGCGCGGCGCTGGCGAAGCGGCGGGCCACGGCATATTGATGCGTACGGGCGAGGCGTTTCAGGGCTACCGGCTCGCGAAGCGCATCGTACTCGATAAGACTGGGACGCTGACGCTTGGCCGGCCGGCCGTGCGCGAGATTGAGGCGATCGAGGGCACGGAAAACGAGCTGCTGGCTCTGGCCGCCGCAGCTGAAGTATCATCCGAGCATCCGCTGGCCCAGGCGATCGTACAGGCTGCCTTCGAAGTCGATGCAGTTCCGCCGCGCGTGGAGACGTTCGAAGCGGTCCCGGGGAAGGGCGTCGCCGCACGAATCGGTGGTGAGAATGTCCTTGTCGGCAGCCCACGGTTCGTGGCCGAGCAAGGCATCAACGCGGCGTCATTGGAGGAGCGGATTGCGACGCTGGAAGAGGCAGGTAGAACCGTCATCGCCGTGGCGCGTGAACGTCGCCTGCTCGGCATCATAGCTCTCGGCGACACGGTCCGCCCCAAAGCTCGCGAAGCACTGGCAGCACTCCGCCGCGATGGAGTGACCCCATTCATGGTCACTGGTGATAACGAACGCGCCGCCCGCCGCGTCGCGGCCGACCTCGGCATCGAGGAGGTGCACGCCGGCGTTCTACCGCACGAAAAGGCAGAAATCGTCAGGCAGCTCCAGTCCGGCGGCACGCGGGTCGCCATGGTTGGCGACGGTATCAACGACGCGCCTGCCTTGATGCAGGCGGATGTCGGCATCGCGATGGGGGGCGGTACCGACATCGCCATTGAGTCTGCCGACATCATCATCCTCTCGAACCGGCTAGAGGCGCTTCCGCTTGCGAGGGAGATCAGCAGGCGGAGCTACGGGAAGATGCTCCAGAATGTGATCCTGGCTTTCGCCTTCAACGGGATTGGAATCCCCATCGCCGCGACCGGTCTCATCCACCCTGTGTGGGCGATGGTCGCGATGGCCGTCAGCGTGACCGCGATCTTCATCAACTCGCTCTCCGGCCAACCGAGACTCTTCTTCGAGGCGATATCCAGTGTCGGTCAGCCTGCCGCCGCCGTGCCGAAAACTGCGTGAGGCAGATGATATGACAGGAATGAAAGGAAGCACCGATGTCTGACCAGCGCCTGAGACGCCGCTCGTTGGCGCTGACGTCGCTGATTGTCCTCGCCGTGGCCGGCGTGGGCATCGGCGCGGTGGCATCCATCTCCCGAGTTGGGCCCGAGGACGCAGCCACTCCGCGCGCGCACGCTGCACAGAGCGTCGCTACCCGGGTGGTGAACATGCCGGTCGACGGCATGGTCTGCCTTTCTTGCGCGGCCACAATCAAGCAGAAGCTCAAAGCGGTGGAAGGCGTTAGTAACGTCGAGATCGTGTTCGCCCAGCGCCTCTTCAGGATCACCTACTTCGCCAACCGGCCGGACGTGCCTCGGCGAGCTGCCGCCGCGATCAACAACCTCGGGTACAAGGCCGGCGCACCGGTGCAAATCCGGTGAACCTCGATACGGTCCTGCAATCGCTCAGCACAGGCGACCACGGTGCAATCTACGCGCTTGGGATCACCTTCGTTGCGGGCTTGGTGGCGAGCGCTGTCTGCCCGTGCACATTGCCCGTCGGCTTGGGCGTCGCGAGTGTCGCCAGCGCATCCGAGGCAGGGAAGCAGCGCAGCGGTTTCTACATAGCCGCCGCGTTCTCCACCGGGGTCGTCGCCAGCCTCACCATTCTGGGCGCCCTCGCAGCTCAATTGGGAGCGCTGACTACAGAATGGTTCGGTCGCAACTGGGCTCTGGGGATGGCAATCGTCACGCTCGGCGCAGCGCTCTCGGCCTTTCTCTGGCCAAGGGTCAAGCTTGATCGTCTCGCGTCATGGCGGCGGCCCGGAATGGCCGGGGCATTCCTTTATGGATTAGCCTTCAGCGTTGGGACATCCGTGGCACCACTCCTGCTCCTCCTCACTGTTGCAGCGGCGGCGGGACGAGCGGAGCAGGGTATTCTCCTCGCCTTCGTGTTCGGCCTCGGTCGAGCACTGCCGTTCCTCGTCGTCGGCGCCGCCGCATCGACGGTGACCCGGATGGCGAGGATAAGCGTCTGGAGCCGCGTGGTTCAGACCGCCAGCGGCGTGATCCTACTCGGTCTCAGCGGCTATTACGGCTGGCTCTACACAGCGCTCGCCTAACTTGAGGGAAAAAGTCTTGTTCACGAGCAAGCTGTCGTCGGAGGTCACCTTCTCCGTGACCGACATGATGTGCGAAGGCTGCGCCGAGAAGGTGCAAGCCATCCTGAGCGCCGTCGAGGGCGTTCAGAAGGTGAAGTCGAGTGTCTGGCGCAAGCGTGTCCGGGTCCAGTTTGATCCAGACCGCGTCGAGAGCCGTCGGCTACGCGCTGAGCTCGAGGCGGGCGGCTTTGCGGCAGGTGAGGTCACTAAGTGATGGCGGCCCATGCACCAGACCCAGAACAGAGCCGAGAGCGCGCTCTGCGGGTGCTCTCCGTCGCGACCTTCGCCATCTTCTTCCAAGCCTTCATGGTAGCGCCGATCATACCGAGCCTGGCGAGCACCTTCGGCGCCACCCCGCAGGCAGCGGGGGTGATTGTCCCGGCCTACCTGATACCGTACGGAGTGGCGACGCTGGTCTATGGGCTGTTGGCGGATCGCTTGGGCCTCTGGCGCATCATGACCGCCTCGCTTCTTGCTTTCTCAATCCTCACAGCCGCCACGGCCACGGCTCAGTCGATCGAGCAGCTGGCGCTGTGGAGGCTGCTGACGGGCCTCGGAGCTGCGGGCGTCGTGCCTTTGGCCCTTGTCTTGGTTGGGCGGCTCTACCCTTATGAACAACGCGGCCGACCCCTTGGGTGGCTCTTCGGCGCCATGGCCGGCGGTATGGCGTTCGGCTCCACGTTCGGAGCTCTCCTCGAGCCGTATGTCGGCTGGCGCGGGATCTTCCTTGCGGTCGGGATTTCAGGTTTCGGGATCCTCCTTGCACTTCGCGCCAGCCGGCGGGAGCTGAGTGGATCGGCCCCGGCTGCTGGAAGCTTGGGCGCTCTCTTTCAAGGATACCGCGAGCTCGTCGCCACTGCTCGAGGAACGCGGACATACGCCTACGTCTTCCTGAATTCCGTATTCCACTCGGGCGTGTTCACCTGGCTCGGGCTCTACCTTGAGCAGCGATACGCCCTCGGCCCAATCGGCATCGGCCTGGCCCTACTCGGCTATGGCGTTCCCGGTTTCCTCTTCGGCCCGATTATCGGACGCATGGCCGATCGGTGGGGCCGAGGCAGACTTCTTCCCGGCGGGCTAGTGCTCGGCGCCCTTGCAGCCGCGGCCATGATGCTCGACATGCCGCTCATCGCGGCCGCCTTGGCGATCACCGTCCTCTCCCTTGGTTACGACATGACGCAGCCGCTGTTTGCCGGCATCATCACTTCGCTAGGCGGACAAAGACCGGGCCAGGCGATGGGGCTCAACGTATTCACCTTGTTCACAGGCTTTGGACTAGGCGCGCTGCTGTTTGGCGAGGCGCTGAGGCTCGGCTTTGATGTAGCCTTTGGTCTCTTCGCCCTGACGGAGCTGGCGCTCGCAGTAGGCGCGCTTCGCCTGTTCCGGTCGGAGATGCCCAAAGTTGGTGCGCCGTAACGAGAGCTGGTCATTGAAACGAGAGGTTCGGCATGGCTTCTGCGAGCGATCTTGAGGACGCTGTCTTCTTCGCCTTTCGCCAAGCCTATGCTCAGCAGCGACTGGACGTAGCGGAGCTCCTCCTTCAAGCCCTAGAACTGCTTGCCCGAGATGAGAAGGATGAGCGGCTTGCGGACGCTTATCGGCTCATCCAGAAAGCGGACCGGCGCTAACAGGGGTGGGTGCCGCACCCGCCCGATTGTCGCGGACATACAAAAACCAAACCGCCAGCCCGATGACTGTAAACCCCATCATAGTGATTGCCATCAACTGTCCCGAATGACCGACCGCTGTCGGCCCGAAACTCGAGATCAGCGTCATCAATAGCGTCTGAAGGAAGCCCTGAACCGACGAGACCATGCCCCGGGCGCGCGGAAATAGGTCCATTGTCGCAAGGGTGATCGTGGGAGATGCCATCGCCATACCAGCGCTGAACAGCATAACCGGAAGGATCACCCAAGGGACCACGGGCGGCAAGAACACATGGTAGCCCACATTGAGAGCGGCGGCCGTAATCATAACTGCGTAAGCTGCGGTCACCGTTTTACGGGATGAGAGGCGGTCGGCGAGACGGCCGGAAATGTACGCGCCAAGCATCACTCCGGCCGTGGCGGGGATGAACAGCCAGCCGAACTGATCACGACCAAGCCCGAGAAATTCCAGCACGAACACCGGAGCCGAGGCGACGTAGAGGAAGAAGCCGGCGAAATTGAAGCTCAATGCAGCGGTAAGGAGCCAGAATGGGCGGGATCTCAGAACGGCCAAGTATCCCTTGAACAGGGCACGTGGCCTGAACGAGGTCCGGGCATCCAGCGCTAGGCTTTCAGGAAACCGGAGCCAGCTGAACGCGAGTAGCAGAGCGGCTAGGGCTGCCATGAATATGAAGACCGACTGCCATGGGAAATATCGGGCGAGCCATCCCCCGAGGAGGGGAGCAACCGCAGGGGCGATGGCGAAGATCATCTGGACGTGGGCCAACACCCGCTGCGCTCGCGGCCCTTCGAGCGTGTCTCGAACCGTCGCCCGTCCCGCGATGCTCCCGGCACCGACAGCCAGCCCCTGTGCCATCCTGAAGAGCAGCAGAAGCACTACGCTCGAAGCAAGCGCTGCGCCCAGC
>CALAGB010000222.1 GCA_937891245.1 uncultured Thermomicrobiales bacterium
TGCCGTTGTTGGCGCCGCTGTCGAGCTTGATGCCGAGTCCGGTATTGCCAAATATCGAGTTCTTCGTGATCGTGTTACCGGCGGCACCGGTCTGGACTTCGATTCCCGGGCCATGGTTGTCAGCAATGACGTTGTCGGGACCAATCGTGTTATTCGTACCGAAGACCGACAGTCCCACACTGTTGGGGATCGCGGTCCCGTCGAGCGAAACCCCGATCCGGTTGCGTGCAAAGGTGTTGCGGCTGGTGGTGCTATCGAAGATCACAATGCCGGCGTTGCCATTGCCGTCGGAGGCGTGATTATCCATCCCCCCGATCACGTTATCGGTAATGGTATTGAACGTTACGCCGTCCTTGACCCGGATTCCGAAGCGGAGGTTATAGGTATAGTTCGGCGATCGGGTGCCGGTCAGATCGGTACCGATATAGTTGCCGACGATCTTGTTGAGCATCGTGGAGGCGGTATGCGAAACGTCGATTCCGTTGTAGTTGTTGCCGGATGCGACGTTGTGCTCGTACTGCCCTGTGCCGCCGATGATGTCACCTTGCGTGCCGTAGTTCATGTCGATGCCATGGAGCTGGTTGGAAAGACGGCGCGTGCCATCTGGGCTCAGGCCCAGGATGTTGTTTTGAATCACCTCGCTGTTGGAGGTGTTGTGCCAGATGCCGATCCCGCTCCGGGCGTTGCCCGAGATGACATTGCGATCGGCCAGGTTTGGCCGGCCGATGACGTTGCCTGAGGCACCCTGTTCGATCTTGATCCCGTGGGCCTCAGCATCGCCGGTCGCCGTCGCGTGGGCCGTTCCGGTCGCGTCGGTGCCGACGAAGTCGCCAACGATGACATTGCCGTTGGCGCCCTTGCCGTAGATCCAAAGCGTGCGATGAAACGAGTAGAAGGCGAGACCTCGGATCACGTTGTTGGATGAGGTGATGGCGAGCGCGTCGTACTGGTCGTAGCCGCCTCCTTCAACCTGTACCATGATCGCGGCGTTGTCGGCCAGCGGATCGGTATTGGGCGACGCGCCGGGCTGGGTATAGCCGTCGATGGTGGTCGGCCCGGTTGTATCCCAGAGCGTGGGTAGCTGCGAGTTCAAGTGGATGGTCTGTACGCCGCTACCGGGGATGTTGAAGTTGATCGTGTTCGGTCCGGGGGTATTGTTGGCTTCCGCGATCGCTGCTCGAAGCGTGCACGTGCCGGCTGACGTCAGGCAAACGCCATTGCCCTTGTTGACATCATCCTCGTCACCCGTCGAGTTGACGACAAAGGTCGACGAAGTCGCCTGCGCCCGGGTCGCCTGGGTTGCAGCGCCGCTCGCGGGAGGCTCGATCGGGCTGGTGTTCGTCGGTCCGTAATTGGCCGCTACTGCCTCCACGTCCGCGACATCGATACAGCCGTCATGATTGATGTCGAGACGAGGATCGACCTCGGGACCGCACGGATTTCCGCGGGCGCGGAGGTTCTGCCAGGCCATCGCGACTTCCATCACGTCTGCGTTGCTCACACTGCCGGTTCCGGTGGTCGAGAAGGGGCCAGGCTTCCCGTTGCCGGCGTCCCGAAGCTTCCATCGACCGTTCGGCGAGGGGAATGTTGGATGACTTGGCCCCGAGTTGGGAGTTCGCGCGATCTCGGAGTTCGAACCAACCTGCACCAGGAGCGTGGCGTTCGGCACGCTGAGCGGAATCGAGTTGCCGTTCTCATCAACGACTTTGACCGCATCAAAGGTGATCGCGAGTGTGCCGGTCGCATTGCCGATCAGCGTCACGCTACCGAGACGGACGTTCCCACTGGCCCCGCGAGGATGGCGCGGGCTTCGAGCGTCCACGCAGCTGGCGACCGGACAGGAGTAGAACCCAATCGCCGCGCCATAGGGCGTCTCGACGGCCGCCAACTGTCCCACATCCCGTCCGAGTGACCGCACGGTATTGTCTACCTGCATATTGGCGAACTCTGCCGCCGATGGGTCGAACAGAACACTGGATTCAAAGGCGGCAATGTCACGACCTTGACGGATTGACAGCGTCAGGTTGATCGGCTCTCCGGGGTTAACCTCCGTCGGACCGTCTATTTGGAGTGTCGCCGTGGGTGGTGCCGCGGAAGCGCTGAATGGAGTCAGCGGATTCAGGATCAGCAGAAAGGCAATGAGGAATGGGACCGCGGATCGCTGATAGAAGCGAAATCCTCCTCGGGAACATCGGGCTGATCGGTTGAGCGGCGGGAATGGATTCATCTAGGTGTCCCCCTCACATGTGCCGAGAGATGCGAATTTTGGATCACCATGGATAGTCTAGCGCCGCATCATGGACACGCGAACGCGTTTACCTGACAGTCCGTTTAGTTTGGAACACCTTCGTTTAACAGACTGATCGTATGGTTCGGCCGGGAGCGGATTCGCCTATCGTGGTGTGGATCGTTCAGAGGCCGTTCAACATGCGGCGCCGGATTCTGCCCAGACGCGAGCCGAGGCGGAGCATGACAACGTTGCGATCGGCCAGCAGCCGCAATCGATCGAGGTGTGAGATCGCCGCAGGCTTGACGAACTCGATCGGCTTGAAAAGCGGATCTCGACTATACCAGGAAAGCGCCAAACCCCGCTCGACGAAGAGAAACGGGGTCCGGCCGGAGAAACGTTCGTTGCGTGCCAGGTGTGTCGGATACGGCGGACCCAACGCGCCAAATCCTTCGGTAACCAGCGCAATACCGCCGACCTTGAGTAACGCATAGATATCGCGGATCGCCGCCAGCGGGTCGGGCAAGTGCTCCAGAACCTCGAAGGATACAACGACATCGTAGACGCCGGATAGTCCGATGTCATAGCCCGGGATGAGCGTAATCTGGTCCTCTAGTAGCCCGGCAGCGGCAAAACGCTGGGTAGCGAACGCATAGGTCTGGCTGCCCGGTATGTCGTAGTAGTCGACGGCGAATCCGGCATGTGCGAACGCCAATGAGTCATTGCCGGCACCGTCACCCATCATCAGGATCTTGAGCTGATTGGTAGGCACCCGCCGCGTTGTCGCGTGGATGTTGACCCGTTCCAGCGCGTGTATCGTCCAGCGCTGGCGCTGGAATTGGGCTGAATAGACCATCGTCTCAAAAATGAAGCCGATTCCCTCTCGATAGAGCTGTTCCATCCGCCCATCGTAGACGTGCGCTGTGACCCCGTACCGTCGGGCATCGGCGGCGACATTCCAGCCGAGGTTAAGCGCCTCGAGCCATACCCGCTGCTCGACTTCCGCCCGAGACAAGTCCGTGAATTGCACGATTTGGTCGACGATGTCTCGGAAGGTTACTGGGATCCCCGAAGTCATGGTGTCAGTCTCCTAAGTAGCCCGCTCGTCTGCTCATCGGTCCGGTCGTGAAGACGCCGCTTACGCGATCCCGATTGGCGAGACCAGACAGACTTGCGTGTGCATCCTCACTGTAGCGTCACGCAGGTGTGTTCGAACCGACCGCTATACATTCTGTAACTCAAAACCCATGTTATCTGCCTAGACGTTCATTAGCGTCATCCATACTGTTAGTAACTGAGATTTGGCATCGAAACGCTTCAGGATGAACGTGGTCTCGTGTGTGGATGGAACGGTTCCCCCCACCCTTCTTGATTCAAGTCTCGACAGCGGTGCTGGGGCAAGCGTCCAACGTTGGACAAAGAGAATGTGAGGAGGTGCATCCGCTGAATCTCGGGATGTACGACGAGAAGTTCGCCGCCTCAATGTCACACCTGCCGCGAGGATCGTGTGCGAGCAGTTCTTGGCCAGGAGCAGGTGTCTTCAGTGTCTCGTCGGATTGCCGGTCAGCCTGCGGCAGTGTCACCGAACCAGAGGATCCGCATTAAGAAGTGAATTTCCGCGCAGAGCGCGTCCCAGAGTAACGCGCTGTGACAGCACATTCGCTATTTTGGGATGGAAGGGGCGGTATATGCTCGACGACAAAATCGGTCGCCCATTCAGCATGATACTCGATCGTCCGAACGGCCAAATGAACGGATATATGCCGACGAGATACCGCGTCAGCGTGGTCATTCCAGCGCTCAATGAGGCGTCGAATCTGCCGCATGTGCTGCCACGAATTCCGCGCTGGGTCGATGAGGTGATACTGGTCGACGGATATTCCACCGATGGGACACCGGAGATCGCGGAGCGGCTCTGGCCAGGCATCCGGATCGTCACGCAACAGGGCAATGGTAAGGGGGCCGCGCTTCGCTCCGGTTTCGCCATGGCGACGGGTGACATCATCGTCATGCTCGATGCCGATGGCTCGACTGACCCAGCCGAGATCCCGGCCTTCGTCGGCGCGTTGCTCGCGGGTGCCGACTTTGCCAAAGGTTCACGCTTCGCCCACGGGGGTGGTACGGCGGACATGCCGGCGTACCGGCAGGTGGGCAATCAATGCTTCGTCCGGCTCGTCCGGCTGCTCTTCGGTGGACGCTACTCTGACCTGTGCTACGGCTATAACGCGTTCTGGCGCTCCCTGGTCCCGCTGTTGTGCCTCGACGGTGACGGCTTCGAGATCGAGACGATGATGAACGTGCGAGCGCTGCGGACAGGGATGAAGGTCGTTGAGGTCCCAAGCGTCGAGGCGAAACGCGTCTATGGCGACGGCCGGCTTAAGACGCTGCCCGATGGCTGGCGCGTCTTGCGTACGATTTGGCTGGAGCGTCATTTCGCGGTACGCATCGCGGTACACAGCTGGGCCGAGTCTCTGCGCCACGGCAATGATTCGGTTCCACACAGCAATGACTTGCACATACACGACTCAGTGATATCGGAAGATCCGGCCTGGATCGAGGGCCGTGATTTATGACGCCCCCGTCCATCTCGGTTGTGATCTGTGCGTATGCGGACGAGCGCTGGGATGCGCTCGTCAAAGCCGTCCGTTCAGTAGAGCGCCAGGAGCACCGCGCCGCCGAAATTGTGATCGCCGTCGATCACAACGCGGCGCTCGCGGCTCGGGTTCGTGCCGAATTGCCTGCGAGCATCGTCGTTGAGAACCGGACGTCTCGCGGATTGTCGGGCGCACGCAACAGCGGCATCTCGATCGCGCATGCCGAGGTCATCGCGTTCCTGGACGACGATGCGGTGGCCGAGCCGGACTGGCTTGCCTGCCTCAGTGAGGGGTTCAACGACCCGAGCGTGGTCGGTGTCGGGGGATCGATTGAGCCGGCATGGAGTACCGGCCGGCCAGCGTGGTTTCCCGAAGAGTTCGACTGGGTGGTCGGCTGCACCTATCGCGGTATGCCGCGGACGACGGCGCCCATTCGTAATCTGATCGGCGCCAATATGGCATTCCGCCGGGAGATTTTCGATGAAATCGGTGGGTTTCGGAGCGGAATCGGCCGCGTCGGAACGCTGCCGGTCGGTTGCGAAGAGACCGAACTCTGCATTCGCATCCGTCAGCGCTTCCCCGAGGCGACGCTACTCTACGAACCACGGGCTCGAATATTTCACGAGGTCCCGTCTCATCGCAGCACCTGGGGGTACTACTTACGACGCTGTTATGCCGAGGGACGATCCAAGACGATGGTTGCGCAGCACGTCGGATTGTCCGATGGACTGGCCTCCGAGCGGCGCTATACCGTGCGGACCTTACCGGCCGGCGTGCTGCGCGGCCTCGGCGACCTGGTTCGCCACGCTGATCCACTCGGCACGGCACGAGCAGCGGCGATCGTCGTTGGGCTGGCCACCACGACTGCCGGCTTCGCCATCAGCCAGGTTTCGGATGCCTGGACCGATCGCCCCGGGCCGGGCGCCGCGCCGCGAGCCTTCGCTGAACTGGAGGGCGAGCGACTCCGACAGATTGGGGTCGCGGCGCGCGATGGTCCAACCGTTGCTCCGATCGATGATCGGTGACAGGAATGCGTCGCTCCCGTCGATCTCCGTCAGCATCTGGTTGGATGACTCAGGAAAGCGGAAGGGAACACGACCAATGGATGATGTTGAACGCACGGTGGATCTGATCTCACCGTATGGGGGCCAGTTGGTGGACCTGCTGGTCGTACCCGAGTGCCAGGAAGAGGTGAAGCGCTACGCGAGCACGCTGCCGTCACTACAGTTGTCGGATCGCTCGGTCTGCGATTTGGAACTCCTTGTCACCGGTGGCTTCTCACCGCTCGATCGCTTCATGGGTGCGGACGATCACCAGCGTGTCCTTGATGAAATGCGACTGGCCAACGGATTTATCTTCCCGATGCCGGTCACCTTGCCGATTGAGGCGCGAGGCGATCTTCACCTCGACCAGGATGTCGCGCTGCGCAACGCGAAGAACGAGATTCTGGCGGTCATGACCGTCGAGGAAATCTATCCCTGGGATGTTGATGAGGTTGCGGCGAAGGTATTCGGGACGCGCGACCTGCGCCACCCGCTCGTGGCCGAGATGCATCGCTGGGGACGATTCAATATTTCCGGTCGCCTCCAGTCCCTGCAACTGCCGAAACATTATGACTTCGCTGATCTGCGGCTCACGCCGGCACAGGTACGCGAGCGGCTCGGGCGCATGGGCCGATCGAATGTGGTCGCCTTCCAGACGCGCAATCCACTCCATCGAGTTCACGAGGAGTTGACCAAGCGCGCGACGCAAGAAGTCGACGGTGTCCTCTTGTTGCATCCATCGGTTGGGATGACCAAACCGGGCGATGTGGATCATTACACGCGAGTGCGTACCTATAAGGCGTTGGCCCAACGCTACTACGAACCCGATCGTATCGTGCTGTCGCTGCTGCCGCTCGCGATGCGCATGGGCGGGCCCCGGGAAGCCGTCTGGCATGCCCTGATTCGCCGGAATCATGGCGCGAACCACTTCGTCGTCGGCCGTGACCACGCCAGCCCGGGCAAAGACTCAACCGGGACGCCGTTCTACGGGCCCTACGACGCCCAGGAGTTGGTTGGCACGGTCAGCGACGAGTTAGGCGTCAAGCTCGTGCTGTTCAACGAGCTCGTCTACCTGCCGGATGAGGAACGATACGAGCAAGTCTCGCGTATCCCGGAGGGCGCGCGCATCGCGTCGATCTCCGGAACGCAGGTGCGCGAAGACTTCCTCAGTGTTGGGCGCACCTTGCCCAAGTGGTTCACCCGTCCTGAAGTCGCAGAGATTCTGGCCGAGACGTACCCTCCGCGCCATCGCCAGGGAGTCTGCATCTGGATGACCGGTTTGAGCGGTTCCGGGAAATCCACGACGGCCGACGCGCTCACCGTGATGCTGCTTGAGCAGGGGCGCCAGGTGACGGTGCTCGACGGTGACGTGGTGCGGACGCATCTCTCGCAGGGGCTCGGCTTCAGTAAGGAAGATCGCGACATCAATATCCGGCGTATTGGCTTCGTGGCCGCCGAAATCGTGCGCCACGGCGGTCTCGTCATCTGTGCCGCCGTCAGTCCCTATCGAGCCACGCGCAACGAGGTTCGTGCGATGGTGGGGGCGGACCACTTCGTCGAAGTCTTTGTTGATACGCCGCTTGAGATCTGCGAACAGCGCGACGCCAAAGGGATGTACGCCAAGGCGCGTCGCGGCGAGATTAAGGACTTTACCGGCATCGATGACCCATATGAGGCGCCACTCTCGCCTGAAGTGCGGCTCAATACCGTCGACTATTCTCCCGGTGAGAACGCTGAGATGGTTATCTCGCATTTGATGCAGCGTGGATTTCTCCGCACTGACGACGTGCTGATCGCGGCCGAGGCTGAGGTTTCAGCCTGAGTGCGACAGCGCGATATGCCCGTGCTGGGTGAGACCTCCAAGCTTCGTAGCGGGTACTTCGGCCCGCTGCGTCCATTCGGTCATCGACGCTGGAGCAGCTGGCGGGTCCGAGTTCGGCGGCCGGCTGCCGGAGTGCCGGTAGACGTCTGCAGCCCGGCTGGACGCTGTCTCCGGCGAGGACCGATCAGCGGTCTGTGTGCCGTCTCGGTCGAGGCCGGCGACACGCAGTATGGATTCGCGCCGGACGAGGGAAGAATGTGGAGGGCGGGCTAAATGGTTCGCGTTGTATACATCGCGGGAGATGGTCGAAGCGGGACAACCGTCCTCAGCCAAATACTCGGATCATACCCGGGATGTCTGGCCGTCGGCGAACTCTACGACTTTTGGACCGAATGCCTGGATGGCGACCGGCTCTGTAGCTGTGGCGTTCCGCTCCGCGATTGTCAGTTCTGGAATACCGTGCTTGAGCAGACGCTCGGCAGCACCGAACCTGCGCTGCTTCGGTATATCGCTGAGCTCCGCGGTGCGGTGCAGAACACCTACCATCTGCCGTTCGTCCTCTTTCCACGTCTCCGCCCGAAGTCATTTGACCGTCAATTTCGTGAGTACGTTGAGATTCTCGAACGCCTGTACACCACGATCCAGGAGGTTTCGGGCTGCGAGGTTATCGTTGACTCCTCCAAGCTCGCGGCGTACGCGTTGGCCTTAAACGAGTCGCCAATCATTGATGTGGACCTCGTCCATGTGAGCCGCGACAGCCGAGCCTGTGCCTACTCGTGGCGGAGACTCAAACGAGAACCGATCGCCGGCGACCAGCCGAGGTATCTCCAGCAACGAAAATTGATGCAAGTCGCCTTGGTCTGGAGCATCCGCAACATGATTCTGGCGGCGATCTCGGGCCGATTCGAGACGTCGGTCAAGCTCCACTACGAAACGTTTGTCGGTCAACCACGCCTGGTGATGGGGCAGCTCGCTGCTCGGCTCGGTTTGCAGGGGCACGATGAGCGTTGGACGAGCGACAACGAGGTGCTCGTCTCCGCCTCGAACCACATCTTTGCCGGTAACCCCAATCGAGTCCAACACGGTCTGATTCAGATTCGCCCCGATGATGAGTGGCGGCGACAAATGCCGATCTACCAGCAGCGCTTCGTGTATGCCCTCTCGCTTCCGGCGCTCTGGATGCTGGGCTACCTTGGTGCCCGTACCGCTCAGTCGGAGACGACCGATCCTGTTCCGCTCGTGGGAGACCAGGTGGGATGACGTCTGTGATCGATGCGACGCGCCTGCGGGTCCTGGTTGTAACAGCACGTTATCTCCCACTGGTTGGCGGCACTGAGATTCATACCTATGAGACGGCGCGTCGGATCGCGCAAGCGGGGCATGACGTCACCATTCTGACGACGAACCCGGCGTCCGCCTTTCCCGCCGAGGAGTGGAGCGATGGTGTTCACATCATCCGCGTCGCCTGCTGGCCGGCTCAAGCTGATTACTACCTGGCGCCACGCCTCATGCGTGTCATCACAGAAGGAGAATGGGATCTCGTGCATTGCCAGGGAGTACACACGCTGGTGTCGCCGCTGGCGATGCTGGCCGCAGTGCGGGCGAAGATGCCTTATATCGTCACATTCCATAGCGGCGGGCACTCATCTCACGTTCGTACGCGATTACGCGGCGTTCAGCATGAGGTGCTGCGACCGCTTCTCGCGCGGGCGGAATGCCTGATCGGCGTCTCCCGTTTCGAAGCTGAGTTTTTCCACAGGCGCCTTCGGCTATCGCCGGAGCGCTTTGTGGTGATCCCCAACGGCGCGCACTTGCCTGAGGTACCGGCCGTCGCGCCGAGACCGGCGAGCGGACCGCTCATCGTCTCGGTGGGGCGCCTGGAACGCTACAAGGGGCATCAACGGGTTATCGCGGCCCTGCCCCACGTGCTTGCACAGCGCCCAGACACGCGGCTGCGGATCGTCGGCAGCGGTCCGTTTGAAGCGGAGCTTCGCCAGCTCGCGTCCAAGCTGGGCGTCGACGATCGGGTTGAGATCGGCGCGCTACCGGTATCCGACCGCGCGGGGATGGCGACCATTCTTGCGGAAGCATCGCTCGTCACGCTCCTGAGCGAGTACGAATCTCAGGGCATCGCGGTGATGGAGGCGATACAGCTCAAACGGCCGGTCCTGGTTGCCGACGTTTCCGCCCTCCACGAGATCGCCGAGTGCGGGCTTGCCGCCAGGGTCTCCTTACGCAGCACACCACGTCAAGTGGCCGAGGCGATCCTGGAACAGTTCGCCCGGCCGCTGATTCCGCCGGACGTCACCATACCGTCCTGGGACGATTGTGCCAGACAACTACTGAACGTCTATCGATCGGTGGTGAGGAGCCCGGCATGCGTATCCTGATGATCTCCGACTTCTACCACCCATTCGTCGGCGGCGTCGAGCAACACGTGCGCAGTCTCGGCGCCGCGCTGGTCGAGCGCGGCCACGAGGTCGCGGTGGCGACGCTTGGGCGCGACGACTTGCCGTCGCTCGATATCGACCGCGGGGTCCGGGTGTATCGGATGAAAGGCAGCGCCCAGCGGGTTGAGCGCCTCTTTCTCACACCGGGACGCCCGTGGGCTCCCCCGTTGCCCGATCCTGAGTTGACGTGGTCGCTTCGCGACGTGATCAGGCGCGAGCGCCCGGAGATCGTCCATGGCCATGATTGGCTCAGCCGCTCGTTTCTCCCGCTCAAAGCTTGGAGCCGCGCGAAGCTGATCGTCAGCCTGCACTATTACACGCTGACGTGCGCCAAAAAGAACTTGCTGTGCCACGACGCCCCATGCGATGGCCCGGCACCGCTCAAGTGCGCGCGCTGTGCCGGCGCGCACTACGGACTGGCGAAAGGGCTGCCGGCCCTGGCCGGCACCTGGATGGGGAAGAAGATGGAACGTCACGGCGTCGACATGTTCGTGGGGGTGAGCCAGGCGACGATCGCGGGTAACGGACTTGTCGATGGATCTTCGCCGCATCGCGTCATCCCGAACTTCCTTCCGCCGGTCCACCGCGCATCGTCAGACGACGTTGCCCCCTATGTCGCACAACTGCCGGCAACCGACTATCTCCTGTTTGTTGGTGATCTGCGCCGTGCCAAAGGGCTCGAAGTCTTACTGCGTGCGTACGCCGACCTCGAAACCACGGTCCCGCTCGTCCTTATTGGGAAGACATGGCCCGAAACGCCACAGTCGTTACCACCGAACGTGATCGTGCTGAAGGATTGGCCCAACACGGCGGTCATGGAAGCGTGGCGCCGGGCGACGCTGGCGATCGTCCCCTCGATCTGGCCCGAACCGTTCGGGATCGTCGTGATCGAGGCGATGAGCGGTGAGTGTCCGGTCGTCGCTTCGCGCATCGGCGGGATCCCGGGGATCGTCGTCGAGGGAGAGACAGGGCTGCTGGTCCCGCCGGCAGATCCGGACGCACTCCGCGACGCCATCGCTCGCTTGCTGGGGAACCGGGAGACGATGCAGCGGATGGGCCGGGCCGGACGGAGGCGAGCAGGGCTCTTCCAGGCCGACGCAGTCGTTCCACAGATCGAAGGGGTATACCGGGAAGTCCTCGATGGTATGGGACATGGTTTGTGCCAGCCAGACTCACACCCACCGTTCCGAGCAGAGAGCATGGCATCGTCGCCCGCACCCACGCGCGAACCGGTCGGCCGGGGAGAACATCTGGGATGAAAGCGATCGAGCGCTACGCTCAGAATCGATACCTGAAGCGGATGATGCCCAGTGTCTGGTGGTTGCTCGGTGATACAGCCGACTCCAGGAGCGACCTGAAGCCCGACACCGGCACGACATACGTGCCGCGCGGCTTTCGAATGTCAGTCAACACGGTCATGCTGATGATCAACGCGATCATCTCGGCGACGCTCGGGTACCCATTCTGGCTGCTGGCGACGCGACTGTTTGATCCGGCAACGGTTGGCCTCGGTTCCGCAGCGATCTCGTCGATTCGACTCTGCTCCCAGATCGCTCTGCTGGGTATTGGCGCCGCCGTTACATTGCTCCTTCCGCGGCAGCGACAACATCCATCAGATCTTCTGAATGTGGCCATCACGTCGGCTGCCGCCAGCGGCGTATTCTTCGCTTGTGGCTTTCTCATTCTGTCGGCAGCCTTTTTTGGCCAGTTTCGCTTCTTAGTCGTCTCGCCGTGGTACGCATTGGCATTCCTGGTGCTGAATGTCGTGTCGGTCTTGGCGATTTTGCTCGATTCGATCTTCATCGCCTTGCGACGTTCTGATCGTGTCGCGACTCGGAGCATCGCTCAGGCGCTCGCCGCGCTTGTCGTCCTCGGTGCCGCCGGCACCATCTTGCGTTCGGAAGGCGTCGCGGCGATCCTGCTTGCCTGGATCGGTGCGTTCGTGGCTTCGGCCATTGTCGGATACTGGTACTTGTGCCGCTACGTCGCCGGTTACCGGTTTCGGCCAATGGCGACCCGCTCGACGGCGCGCGCGCTGCTCCAATTCGGTATTCCACAGTCAGTGCTCAATCTGTCGATCGCGGCACCCGGCTATATCCTGCCCATCCTGGTGACCGAGGTGCTCAGCCCGACGGCAAATGGCTACTGGTACATCGTTTGGATGTTCGGTGGTCTGGTGTTCGCTGTGCCGAAAGCCGCGTCAGGAGCGCTGTTCGCCGAGTCATCTCACGCTCCTGGCAAGTCCAACCAGCACGCGCCGCAGTCGATTCGGCTCTGCTTCGTGCTCGGCGTCCCGATGGCAGTTGGCATGGCCGTGTTCGCTCGTTGGGGATTGCATCTGATGGGCGGCGGCTACGCCAACGCCGGGACAACCCCATTGCGAGTTCTGGTCATCGGGGTCATCCCGAGCACGATCATCTCGGCATTCATTTCACGAGAGCGCGCCGCGAATCGAACCGCTGAATCGACAGCGTTGTCGGTTGTCAATGGCCTTCTGTCGGTGATCGGTGCCGCGATCGGCGGAATTTATGCTGGGCTCGTGGGCGTTGCCGTCGCGTGGACGCTCGTCCAATACGTGACCTCGCTCTGGGCGGGCTGGCGACTCCGGGATGCCTACGGCTTCGGAACCGAGCGTCCTTCGTCTTCTACATCCGAAGAGATGTCCCGGCTCTGGCCGGGCGATCGGGGTGAAGCAGGGTCGGTGGACTAAACCAGGTAGGTCGTCGTCGTCCGGTTGGTTGGGAGGAGGAGAATGTTGAGCCAGACACCTGCGGTAATCCACGCACAGCCGAGCGAATCCGAGCAAGGTGCGCGTGCTGCTCACGAACCGCTTCTGGTCAGCATCGTCATCAACAACTACAACTACGGTCACTTCCTTGCGGACGCCATCGAGAGTGCCCTGTCTCAGAGCTATGCGCCAACCGAAGTTATCGTGGTCGATGATGGCTCGACTGACCACTCGCGCGAGGTAATCGCGAACTACGGGGATCGGATTATCCCCCTACTAAAGGAAAACGGCGGACAAGCATCGGCGTTCTCTGCCGGATTCCAAAAGAGTCATGGACAGATCATTATGTTCCTCGATTCCGATGACATGCTGTTGCCGAATACGGCGGGTGCTGTCGTCACCGCCTTCGAGGCGGCGCCCGGACTGTCCAAGGTCCAGTTTCGGCTTGAGATTGTCGATGCGGCCGGCCACCCAACCGGGAGCTATACGCCGCCCAAGAAGATACCGATGCCAAGCGGCGATTTGCGCCGGCATACATTGCTGTTCCCCGATGATATCTGCTCTCCGCCAACGAGTGGTAATGCCTTCGCTGCATCGACGTTGCAGCAAATACTCCCGATGCCGGAAACGCATATCAGTAAAACGGGCGCGGATCTCTATCTCATAAATCTCGCACCGCTGTACGGATCGGTGGTCTCATTGCCGATCGTCGGTGGCCGCTATCGTGCGCACAGCCAGAACCATGACTACTCCACTCAGATCAACATGGATCACCTCCGCAGGATGATCCGCAGGACGGCGAGCAATCATCAATTTATCGTCCAGCACGCGCGCCAACTCGGTCTGCCTGTCGTCTCCGACAGTGCTGAGATCCTTTCGGTGACGTACCTCGCAAGCCGCCTGGCCTCGCTGAGGATTGATCCCGCGAGTCATCCGTTGAAAGAAGACACCAGCACCCGGCTCGTCTGGCTCGGCGTCAAGGAGGCGTCACGACGCTTCGATTTACCGCGTCATACGCGCCTGCTTTTCATGATCTGGTTCGTTGCCGCGGCGGTTGGACCTCCGCGCATGACGAAATGGCTGTTCGAAACGGCATTCTTTCCAGAACAAGGTGGCGGCGTGCACCAACTCATTCACCGGCTCGCGCGGTAGACGTCAACGGCGATTACAACGCGTGCGGAGGAACTGAAGGGAGAAGAGACAATCCGTCGTATGGAATTAGGGGCCGCGAATCGGCTCACTGATTTCCCATCAATTTGGGTGCGGGCCGGCGAATTGTCCAAGCGGCGCGCGGCCAGTGCGATTCTGTCGTTCGGCATGCCGATCGCGGCCGTACTCGTTTGGGCCTTGTCGCTCCCGGGCTTCGATCTGCGCGCCATGAACGATCTCGGACTGATTTCAGTGTTGCCACCAGCGTTCATCGGCGCGATCGTCTTGCTCACATGTTCCTTTTGTCTGGCCCTCGGCGATTCTCCGTTGCGTGGTCCGGTGCTGCTCCTCCATCTCGGAATCCTGATCCTTATCCTCTACGGAACCCCCGCGCTCGTTGAGGCTACGCCGCGCCTCTCGGTTACGTGGCGGCATATCGGTCTCATCGACTATGTGATGCACAATAGGAATGTTCTGCCGAAGTTCGACGCCTATTTCAACTGGCCCGGGTTCTTCGCGTTCGGGGCGTTCGTCACCCAGATCTCCGGTCTGCCGAGTCTTATCAGCCTCGCTGCCTGGGCACACGTATTCTTTAATGCGCTGTACCTTGCGCCCCTGGTGATGATCTACCGCTCGATAACCAAAGATTCTCGCGTTGTTTGGTTGGGCGTTTGGTTCTTTTACCTGAGTAACTGGGTCGGTCAGGATTACTTCTCACCGCAAGGGTTCGATTATTTCCTCTACCTCGCGCTGCTCGGGATCTTGCTCGGGTGGTTTCGCAGCGATTCCGGCGATGTCATACCACTCAATTCCATTCGAACGTGGTTACCGCGAGTGGCACCACGCCTGTTCTGGCTGATCGAAGGTCACCGTGACGACCAGGTAAAACGACTGAGCAGGCCGTGGCAGCGCTTCGGGCTGATGGCCGCGGCGATCGCAATCTACGCCGCAATGGTTCCGAGCCATCAACTCACACCGTTCGCAGCTCTCCTCTGTGTTGGCCTGCTGGTCGTGTTCAATCGAATCGAGCCGCACAGCTTACCCATCCTTATGGCGGCGATGGCTCTGTCCTGGACATGCTTCATGGCGGTCGCGTACTTCGCCGGACATTTGGATGCGCTCGTCGCTACGATTGGCGCCGTTGATCAGAATGTTCAACGTGGTGTGGTCGACCGGCTTCGTGGCAGCCCCGACCATTTACTCGTGGTCCATGCGCGGCTGGCTATGAGCGCGGCCGTGATCACACTCGCGGTCAGCGGAACATTCCGACGTTTCATCGCAGGGTATCGGGATGTGTCGATGGTTCTGCTCGTAATCGCACCGGCCTTCTTGATCCTCGCGCAATATGGCGGCGAGATGTTCCTGCGTGTCTATTTCTATGCGCTCCCGGGCCTGGCATTCTTCTCCGCCGCGTTCTTTTTCCCAGCCCCACCGCTGCGCCAGAGAGAAGCAATCCTGGTTCGATCCGTTGGACGAGTTCGGATCGTTCCATTGCAAGCGATGATGCGGCGACCGGTCCGCATACGCGCGTCGAGAAATTCATCGTGGCTTACGACGAGCGCAATCGCCTTGGCAAGCCTCGCGCTCATCGGAGGCTTTTTCCTTACCCGCTATGGCAATGAGCGCATGGACTATTTCACCCCGCAAGAGGTTCAGGCGGTGCGCTATCTCTACGGTGTCGCTCCGCCAGGCTCGCAGTTCGTCGCGCCAGGTATCAGTGAGCCGTGGCAGTTCCAGGGCTATACCACGTACAGGACCGTATGGCTTGAAAACAAGGTGGTGCGGGAAGCCAATGTCGCCGCTCTGGAACAGCGGATGTCCAAGAACTCGATCGGTAGCTATCTCCTGATTACACGCAGCGCGGCGGCGACGCTCGAACTCTACGCCGGCATGACTCCGGAGACGCTGGCGCGGTTCGAACAGGCGGTTGAGAGTTCAGGACGGTTCACGATCATCTATCAGAATCCGGACGCCAAAGTCTACATGTTCATCAACGCGTCGCCACGAGAGGAGCGTCGATGAGATCTTCGCTTTCAGGCAGTGACGCCCTGGATTAGGAACCGGTTGGAAGCAAGCGGCCTGCAGACACATTTGTAGATGGGAGCATGGCATGCCTGACCGCCCCGGACCCGCGACCCTCGAGCGTGGGAGTTCAACAGCCGTTCCGACGAATGTATCGTATCGCCTTGGCAAGCTTCAGTCGCGCCAGTTGCTCAGCGGCACATGGCTTGACTGCGGCTGTGCGGACGGAGGCTACGCCGCTGCCCTGACCGACGGAGGGGCCGAACGCGTGGTCGGGTTGGAGATCGAGATTTCCCGCCTTCGTCAAGCGCGAAGTCGGGTAGGGACGGACCATCCCATCCGCTTCGTCAACGCCGCGTCGGAGTCCCTGCCGTTTGCCGACCAGACATTCGACGGCATCTTTGTCAACGAGGTGCTCGAACACGTCGCGGACGAGCTTTGCACTCTTCGGGAAATCCGCCGGGTCTTGCGCCCAGGCGGGTATCTCGTCCTGTTCGGTCCCAATCGCTGGTTTCCTTTCGAAGGGCATGGCATGACGGTTCGCGGCATGAAGACGCCGTTCCCTGTGCCGATCTTGCCCTGGATTCCCAAGCGGTGGGCGCTCAAGGTGATGAGCGCGCGCAATTACTGGCCCCACGAGCTGGCCGATTTGGTCCGTGAAGCAGGCCTGCAAGTCGTCGAAGTAACGTCAGCCTTCCCCGTCTTCGAGGTCTACCCCTGGCTTCCACGGCGCGTCATCCACTGGTACAAGCAGCGGGTTGTCACGATCGAACAACTACCAATCATCCATCGCTTTGGCGTCTCGACGTGCGTCATTGCTCGAAGGGAACCGTAGAGTCAAATGCGGATGACCAAGGACGCAAACGCCGACAGCCGGATCGATCTGCGCCGGGCTGATTGGAGATTCCTCCTGCCCGCTCCCGCGGATGGCTCCTACCAGCATCTTGTGCTGCTCGGCAGTCATCCCGAATTGGCGGAGCGCCTCCGCGATGCCGGAGTTGCGCGACGTGTCAGCAATGAACTCCCTGAGGATGAGCCGGTCGATGTGGTGGCGATCCTTCAGGGAGCGGCAATGCCGGCGACGGTGCGCCGGGCGATCGACGTGCTCACGCCGGGCGGCTCGCTCTATTGCGAGATCGATCGGCGCTCAATCAACAGACTGATGATGACGCCGGGGCGAATGCGTCGTCTCTTGCAGGCCCACTCCCTCTCGTTGACCGGCCTCTACTGGCCCGTGCCCGGCTTCGCGGCCGGCAAACGCTATGTGCCGCTTGACGTTAATGGGCCGCTGGAGTGGTACTTCTCCACCCTCTACGTCGACGGCGGACCATTCTATAGATTGGTCGAACGCGTCGTCCGCACGGCGACCAATTACCGTGGTGCATGGTTTGCCCCATTTGTTCCCTGGTACGCGTTCACCGCGAGCGCAGGGACCATCACACCGGCGTCCGTCCTCGGTCAGTCGGACTGCGCGGATGAGCGACGCCGTTCCGCGGCTCGCCCGTTCCTGATCACGATGGGGATCGACGAGGGGAGCCGCGTCGCGCTCGTGCCGTTCACCGACGGCGCTCTACCCGAAGTCGTCTATAAGGTAGCTCGTTTGCCCGAAGTCAATGCCAATATCGAGTGTGAGCAAGAGAGGCTTGCCGAGTTGCGCGGGCGCCTCGACGGGTCGATGCGTTGCACGGTCCCCAGGCCGCTCGGTCGCTTCTCCTATGGTGACCTCGCGGTGGGAGTCGAGAGCTGCGCTCCGGGAAGTTCGCTTCTCGTCTCCAGCGGCCGCTGGCGTCTGAGCTATGCGGAGAAGGTGCATGATGTGCGGTTGGCCACGGATTGGCTCGGCGCATTCCACCAGCAGGTTCGGATGGGCCCATCGGAGCAGGGAACCGCCGATTTCTCAGCTCGCATGGAGCATGTTCTTGCATGCTACGCTGATACCTTCGGGCTTGAGCCGAGCGAGGCGCGACTCTTTGCACGGGTACGGAAGCACGTGCGTTCGCTGAACGGTATGCCGCTGCCGATCGTATGGCAGCACGGCGACTTCGGTCCCTGGAACGTCTATCGCCGGGGGAACGAAGTGACCGTTATCGATTGGGAAGTCCGCCAGGGGCCGATTCTGGATCCTGACGGGCCGCCGCTCTGCGATCTGCTCTATTTCGTTACCTACTGGAGCTTTGTCGCGCGCCGGCTCTATGGTGAAGCCGCAGAGCGGCAAGGCTTTCGCGAACTCTTTCTGGAGCCCGATCGGACGGATGTGATTATCCGCGCGATCTGGGACTCGGTCGAGGCATACCTTGCTCGACTGTCGGTCGATCGGCGCTTTGTGTCGCCGCTGCTTGTCTATACCTGGGTCAAGCGAGCATTGGAGGAACTGAGCAGGCACCGAATCCTGGATCAGTTCAGCGCAGCCCGGCGCCCCGGAAATCAGTTTGTCGATTGGATTGGGATGCTGGCCGCGCAATCCGATCAACTCTTCCCAGGTGAGCATAGCCACGATGCGGCCGCCACGGAGCGCGATTCCAGTTTCCGGAGGGCGGTGAGTTGATGACAGTTCCTCATTGGGTCTGGCCAGCGATCATCACCGCATCTGCCATTGTGATCGGCGTGCTTGTCTTTGGCGAGGTTGCCTCACCGATCAGGCCGATCGTCACCGTTTGGTTCCTAACGTTCTGCCCGGGGATCGCTCTGGTACGGCTGCTCCGGCTGCGGGAGGTTTGGGCGGAAGTTACCCTGGCCGCCGCCGTCAGTCTCTCGCTCGACGTCGGCGTCGCGTCGATGCTGCTGTACAGTGGCTACTGGTCGCCCAAGCTCGGCCTCGCGATTGTCATCAGCGTGAGTCTGGTAGGGGCCGCGTTGCAGCTGCGCGGTGTCCGATGGAGATCGACCGAAGCCGGTATCGCCGATTCGTGCGAGTGCGAAGAGGTATGTCGCTCATGCCCATCATCGACTTCCTGAACCAAACGACGTTCGGTGTGTGCGTCACTCTGGTGGTGTTGTGTTTGCTGACGCAGAAGGAGTTGCTACAGGCACATGGAGGGCAGCGAGCCCTGCGAGTTGCCCGGGCGACAACGGTTGCGAGCGTGCCGGTCCTCGCGCTGTTTTTCGCGGTCATCGCGGTACGATTCGCGTATCTGCTGCATATCGTTTAGTTCAGTCCAGGTGCAGTACGGGTGCTGGACGACCCGTACTCGCCCGCAGTGAGTGATTCGTTCACCGTTGCAAGCAAGTACCGATCGTCCGGCACCGGGGTTCCTGCTGTTATCGACCGCGTTGCCTGGTCGACAAACGCTGACTAGTTGGTGACGTCGAAGTAATTTACGTTGAACCCCGCGGTTTCGGCCACGAACTTCAACGTATGCTCACCGGCTGAGAGCGAGAACGTCCCTGACGTCACGGTTGTCCAGTTCTGCCAGCCGTTCGTGTTCGGCACGGTCATTGAGCCGGTCACGTTCTTCCCGTCGACCTCGACGTGGAATTTCATCCCCGAGTAGACCGATGCCACGCGCGCGCCGACATGGAAGGTGCCGGCCGTGGGGACATTAACGTTGTAGGACAGCCATTCACCCGCGTCAGGCCAGCCGACGTTATAGCAGGTCTCTCCAGCGGCTGTCGTCGAATCGGTGCATTTTTGGATATCAACACCGTCATTGCGGTATGCACCGCCCAGATTGGCCGGGGTTGTGTCATGATAGCCGACCCCTTCACCACCGGATCTGTAATTCTCCGCTTGGATGCGTCTGGGAAGATTGGGCGCGTTCGTCGATGACGACGACGGGGAAGTCGCTGTGCTACCGGTCTCGTACGCCCCGATGTCGACAGCTCCGCCCTGGGGCACGGTGTTTCCAGCAAGATCCGTTGTATAGCCGGCGTTCACGGATGCCGTCGTACCGGCGTTGATGGCCGGGCTCGTGGATTGGAGGCGGAAGTCCTTGCCACCCGGATTCGCAAACATCGGATTCGCGATGCGCGAAGTGGAGCTCATGGTCCAGTTCTGGACAAAGTTCCACTGCGGTACCTGCCCACTGGGTGACCAGAAGATGTTGTTTGACTCGATGGCTCCTTGCCCTGGCCCGACGTAGAAGGCTTTCGTTACCACATCGATGATGTTGTTCTGCATGCGCAGAATATTGGTGCCACAGTTCGAGCAGACGACACCTGCGCTATCCGAGCCGGTGTAATAGACGACGTTGTTGAACACATTGGTACGCCAGACCGGACCATATGCGTCGCCCTGGCCACGCGTGACCACGAAGCGGGAATGTGCGACGCCCGTGGTGTGGACGTTGTAGGCGATCGTGTTGTCGGCCGATTGGAAGCTGCTGGTGCTCCCGGTTTCGACGAAGTTCGCGTCGCCGTACGCCGTGTTGTGGTGAATGTTTGAGTTCGACGCGGTGTAGAGCTCGATCGAGACGCTCTCGTTGTTGCACAACGTCGTGTTGCCCTCAAAGTGGTTGTACGCGATCACATTGCCGGTACCAGTGAGCCCGATCCCGGTGCCGCCTCGAATGCCCTGGCTCGATGAAGGCAATTCCCAGGCTCCATCGTTATTGATGAACTGGTTATGCAGGATGCGATTGTTGTTGGCGCTTCCCGTCAGGGAAACTCCCATCGCCGCGTGGGTCGCGAGCGAATTTTGGAGCGTGTTGTTGCTGCCGCCTGCAAAGTTGAATCCGATCACCCAACCGACCGGCTGGTTGTTGCAGGTCGAAAGGATCTGGCCATACGAGCTTGGGCTGTTGTACGTTTGTAGGTTTTCGATCGTCTGGTATGAGCCGGTGATACGGACGTTGCCATCCTGATTGTTCTGGAGCTTCGGCAGAGCACCAGAACCGTAGGCACCGATCACGATTGGCTGGCTTGCCGTTCCGTTCCACTTCGCTTTCAGCTGCTGTGCCCACGTGCAGCCTCGCTTGAGCAGCAGTTGGTCCCCAGGATTAAGCGTGGCCTGGTTGGCCCGTGAGACGCTTTTCCAGGCGGTGCTGGCGCTGGTGCCGGCGTTGTTGTCGTTGCCGGCGGTGCAGTCGACGTAATAAGTGGTTGCGGCTGCGCTGGCTGATGGGCTCAAGGGCTTCATCAAGAAGACACCGGCGAGCGCGATGACGATCAAGGAGATTGCTGAGGCGACTCGCAGAGGCTTGAACGATCGTTCGAACGCTAGTCTGGGATGATCAGACTGAACGCGAAGTGTAACCGGTCGCAGTAGTTCCCGACGCTGGCGATGAATTTCATCGCGACGTGTGCACTCTAACTTCATTTCTGCACCCTTCCCAACAAACAGACGTACTCGGCCGGAACCTGCGCGATCAGTGGTTGCGGTCGCCACTGTCCCCCGACTGGCGCCGCGTGAACGCGCTTCCGGCGATCCTTACGTTATCCTCCGTTCTGTTTGATGTAGCCCGACGGACCGTGACGGTGCTACCGAGCTGTAAGCGAACGATCGAGTCGCCACCGGTCGACGACGTTTCGGCATAAGAGTTATCCACTGCTTCGGGAGGCGCCTCGGTAAATCGGCACAAGCGGGTACCATCCCAGAGCCACCGGCTCTGGTAAATACGACGCGAGCGACGATCGCCGAGCGTCACAGTCAATCACTCTGAATGTGAGATTTACGTCACCGAGTCTTCCCCGGGCGGGAGCCGGTCATCTTTGACCGGATTCGGTGGACGAATGAACTAGGGACGAGGTCGAGGACAAGTTGAATCTCTGATCGAACGCGGACCTGATCTCGCCTGTCCCGCATATCGGTTTTACCGGTATGCAGTGCCAAGCACAATCGACTCCCTTCCTGTGCGTCGTTCCTCACTGCTGCGCAGTACCTCCGTTCCTGAAGACACGCGCTCGTCGCTTTAAACGATTTCTCTACGTCCAAGCCAACGAGGGACCACAGTACACAGGCTACGACTACAGGCGATCCATGGAGCGCATCATCGTCGCGAGACATGAACATTCCCCGAAGTCCGTGCCACGCACTGTCCACCGATGAAGCGACTTCCCTACCCACGAGGCAACGATTTTCGTTGCCGCCGCCACATTACCATAATTACATCTTAAAGTCACCACCCCCGTTCTATGATCATCGTCCTAAACAAATTAATCGTGTGGACCTCGTGAAAGTGTATTCTTTGTCATAATCGGGGGCAAGGACAGCGAGCCGCAGCCCGCGAATTGGATCGGACCCGCCGGCAGATTCTGCTGTTCCTGTCGCTCGTACGCGTGGTCATGGCTGATATTGGAACCCAGCCCCGTTCGGCACTTTCTGGCCCCCGGTCGGGTTGTTGCCTCAGATGAGCCAACGATCCGGCGACCGGCAGAGTGGAATGGGCACATTAACGGCGGAGAGCGAGGCAATCGGCCAGGTATCAACTCGTCAATGGAGATTCGCGAGTGTTACATACATGGAAGGCGATCGTCTTCGCTCAGGGCCCCCTCTCGTCATGTACGGGTAACGAGCCAGCAGCTCTCCCTGACAAGCGTACGGTGTGTACCTGAAGGCGATACGCTTCCCCTGCCATTCACCGGATCCGATCGCTCAGATCGGCCTGGTCACGAAATGGCCACGGATCGGAAAGGGACTTCCAGTTAGGCGAGGCTGTGTCGGCTGGCTTCCTTGTGTGCTGAGAGGATAGCGGGTCGTGGGATGGCAGACGCGGCAGTCTTAAAAACTGTTGAGGGCAACCTTAAGTGGTTCAACTCCCACCGACGGGGTTCCAATCCCGTACACCGATATTTGAAGATGCTTGGCGGGGGCAGTCGCGGTTACGCAGACGCAGCGATCGCGTCGAACGCCTGTCTTTGCAGATGCGCGTTCGTAGATCCGATCGCCCGCGCACGCTCGGCGTCTCAATCAGTCGGTTATCGGTTGCTTACACTGCAGAGTTAGACTAATATCCACTTGACTGCAGCGTCCTCGCGTCGTAACAATGCGCATACGGCTTCGTGGCTTATGAGCATGGAGAATCACTATGTCTCGTGGAATGCCTTACTCCGAATTCATAGAAAATACACTTCTTGGTAAGTCAAAAATCATTAAAGGTAACTCCTTAGCTGAGGTGCAAGCTCGAAAGTCAGCGACACTGGCACAATGGGCCAAGGAAGAAGAGAGGGTTAGGCACCGTAACGCAATCCAGGACCTCAAATCTAAAGCCGAGGCGCAAACCGAAGAAGCACAATCGCGGATTCAGGAATACCAGTCGATCCTTCAGCATACCCTCCCGCTTGACGATCGCCTCGCCTGGGAGGAATTGTATGATCGGACGCCCTTTCGGCACGTTCCGTTCACAGAGCCTGAGCCGAACCTCTCCCACATCTCCCTTGAGCTCGACGTACCGGAACCGAGTTGGATCGAATTCTTGTTCGCAGCGAAGAAACAGCGACGAATCGAGCTCGAGGAGAAGGCGAAAGTTGAGCACGAAACTCGAATGGCTCGCCACGCTGAGAACCGAGCTTCGCATGCAGCATGGATGAACCAAGCGGAAAAAGAGCATGTTCAGCGTCTCGCTGATGCGAACGCTGAAATTGAGAAATTCAAGGCGGCATACGAGGCGGGTGAGATAGTCTCGGTCGAACGCTACTCCACAATGGTTTTGAACCGATCAGAGTACCCCGATGGGTTCGAACACGAGTTCATCGTGCAGTACAATGCCGTGCCGAAATCTCTCATTGTTGATTTTCGTCTTCCAACGCCGTCGGAATTGCCGCACATTGTCCAGTATCGATTCGTGCAAACCCGAAAGGCAGTAGACCCTGTCGAAATGAAGCCGAAGGAATTCGACGCGTTTTACGAGTCGGTCCTGTATCAAACGGTCATCCGCACGATTCACGAAATATTCGAGGCTGATTACGCGAAGCACGCCGAATCCGTAGTGTTCAATGGTTGGGTTCCAACAGTCGACAAAGCAACGGGAAAAGACCTGACTGCTTATCTTGTGTCGTGCCATGCGAGTCGAGACCAATTCGAGCAGTTTAACCTGTCACGGATTGACCCGAAAGAAACCTTCCGCACGCTTAAGGGCTTGCAGGCAGGGCCACTGGCTCAGTTCGCCCCCGTGCGGCCGATTCTGCAAATTAATCGAGACGATAAGCGATTCATCGAGGGGCGCGAAGTTCTCGAAGGCATCGATCCATTTGAGAATCTCGCGACAATGCCCTGGGATGACTTCGAGCACTTGGTCCGTGAACTCTTCGCGGAGATCTTCTCGACAGAAGATAGTGAGGTAAGGGTCACTCAGGCGAGCCGGGATGGGGGAATTGACGCAGTAGCATTTGATCCTGACCCCATTAGAGGCGGCAAGTTCGTCATTCAGGCGAAGAGATACGCGGGGTTAGTTTCGGTTTCAGCGGTGCGCGACTTGTATGGCACCATGATTAATGAAGGCGCGGTTAAAGGTATTCTCGTAACCACGGGCCACTATGGGAATGATTCACGCGAGTTTGCCAAGGACAAGCCGATCACGCTAATAGATGGCTCCAATCTTGTGTATCTCTTCCAGCAGCACGGCCACGAAGTCCGAATCGAGACGCAGACCAAGGCCAGATAGGACGCAGATTCAAGGCACCCACAGACAAAGCACTCAGAAAGAACCCAACCAGAAGGAGTCAGCGAATTCGCGTCACGATAGGGGTCTATTTCTGCGTCCACAAAGCGTTGTTCCTGCCGTCAGTGAACCGCGAGCATACGTTTCGCTAACCTGCCTACCCCACCAGCCCTCTTACCGCACCCACGATCTCCTCCACGCCCGGCTGATACACGGCTTCCAATGTTCCGGCAAAGGGAACGGGCGCGAATGGGGCGCCGAGGCGCACGACGGGTGCTTTGAGAGCGCCGAAGCAGCGCTCGGTGAGCTGGGAGGCGATTTCGGCGCCGAGGCCGGCGAAGCGGACCGCTTGGTGGGCGACGACGACGCGGCCGGTTTTGCGGGCTGAAGCGGCGAGGTTGTCGATGTCGAGCGGCTGCAATGTGCGCGGATCGATAACCTCGACCGAGATGTTGTCCAACGCAAGTTCTTCGGCGGCGGCGAGAGCGTCGCGGACGAGCGGGCCGATGGCGATCACGGTCACATCGTTGCCGGGGCGGGCGATGGCCGCTTTGCCGAGCGGCAGGCGATACATCGCTTCGGGGACGGGGCCGGTCATGCGCATCAACTGGCGCGATTCGAGGAAGATGATCGGGTTTTCGTCGGAAAGTGCAGCCAGCAGCAGACCCTTGGCATCGTATGGGTTGCTCGGGTAGACGACGGTCAGGCCGGGGATATGGGCGAACCATGCTTCCAGCGACTGCGAATGTTGCGCTGCCGAGTTATTTCCGCCACCGATGTGCATGCGAATCACGACCGGGCACTTCACCTCGCCGCCGAGCATGTAGCGGATCTTGGCGGCCTGATTAACGATCTGGTCCATGGCGATCGCCGAGAAATCCATGAACATCAGGTCGGCGACGGCGCGTTCGCCGCAGAGCGCTGCCCCGATCGCGAGGCCGGTAAAGCCTTCCTCAGCGATCGGCGTATCGCGCACGCGACCCTCCGGCACACCCCAGCTCGCAGCAAAGCGCTCCAGATCCTCGCCGATATACGTGACACGCGGATCAGCCAAAATCGCCTGGGTCATTGCCTCGTTCAGCGCCAACTGGTAGCCGAGTTCGCGTTCGCCGGGCGGCGGTGCCTCCGGGAAGGTCGGACGGGGGCCGTAGACACCGCGCTCGACCTCGGCCGGGTCGGGCCGGGGTGCGGCCTCGGCGGCGGCCAGCGCCTGTTCGAGGGACCCGTCGATCTCGTCCTCGATCGCTTTCCGGAGTGCCGGGCCGTCAGGCAGCACGTCATCGACGTGGGCCGCCAGCAGAAAAAGCGGATCGCGCTTCAGCCACGCTTCCCGTTCGTCGGCCGGGCGGTCGTCGGGGTAGCCAGAGAGATGCGGGTGATGGCGATAGGTGTTGCAGACGAGCAGCGTCGGCCCGCCACCGGCGCGAGCGCGTTCGACCGCCTCGACGGCTGCGCGATAGACGGCGAGTGCGTCGTTGCCGTCGACCGTCACGCCCGGCATACCGTAGCCGACCGCGCGCTGGGCGATATTGCGCTGGCGCTGATGGTTCACCTGCGCCACGCTCGACGCGTACAGATTGTTTTCGCAGACGAAGATGGCCGGGAGCTGCCAGACGGCGGCCATGTTCAGCCCCTCGTGGAAGGCGCCGATATTGACCGCACCATCGCCGAAGAAGGCGACCGACACCCGGTCGGTCCCCTGCCGCACATGGGCGTAGGCCGCACCGACGGCGAGCGGGATGCCCGCGCCGACAATCCCGTTGGCGCCGAGGATGCCGAGCGAGAGATCGGCGATATGCATCGAGCCGCCGCGTCCGTGGCAGTAGCCGCTCTCACGTCCGAGCAGCTCGCCGAACATGCGCTCGACATCGCCACCCTTGGCGATCAGATGGCCGTGGCCGCGATGGGTGCTCGTGATCGTGTCGTCGGTACGCAAGGCGGCACAGACCGCCGTGGCGACCGCTTCCTGACCGATCGAAAGATGCGCGATCCCCTCGATGCGACGCATGTCGATCAGGTCGGACACGGTTTCTTCGAAGCGACGAATCGTCGTCGCCGTGCGAAACATCCGCTCCACCAACGCCGCGTCGGTCGTCACCTGCGTCGCCATGTTCGCACCTCCCAGAAGGTTGATATCCATCTCTTCGCTCAGAGTATCGCATGACCGTCCGCTGTCGAGTGTGCGATCATGTCCCGAGGAATGGTGAACCGTAAGACGGGGGGATGCATGGTCAGCGAGGATCAGGTGGCGGAGGCGAAGGCGAGGATCGCGGCGGAGGTGGGGCGGTTGCATTCAAGATCGGGAGAGCACACGTCTGAACTCCAGTCACCTTGTAAACTCGTATGCCGTCTTCTGCTT
>CALAGB010000223.1 GCA_937891245.1 uncultured Thermomicrobiales bacterium
TTTGCCGGAGCTCCGTGGTCGTGGTGGGTGGCTGGCTGCGCCTGAACCATTTGCCCGCCGTGTTCGACCGCCTCTCGTGGAATCAGATCCATCCCACAGATAGGACACGAGCCCGGCTCCGACTGGACGACCTCGGGGTGCATCGGACAGACATATTGAGTCTCAACCTGCAGGACACCTGGAGCAAAATCGGCCACTTCTGTGCTGAAGGCGCCGTCCGCGAGACGACGACCGAGGAGTGCGACCGCAGATGCGACCGCATCCGGTTCGAGGCGGGCAGTGATGTCTGCCTCGGGCAGGAAGGGGGACGGATCGCTCCCGAGGGCGAGGATCACACGGGGTCGAGGCATCTGGGCATAGCTCACTGCGGCGGCCGCCGCCAACCCATCTGGCAACGATCCGACGAGGAGAAGCACGTTGGCGTGCCGCGGCGTCGAGACGATTCGCATTCCGGCACGCTCGATGTCGACGCCGGCCAAATCAGCTATCTCACGCCCAGGCACGATGAAGGCACGCAAATCGCGGCCGATCGCGCTCCCTACGAGTCGATGGACGATTGTTGGTTGTCCGAGTCGCGCTCCGGTCACTGTCGTCTAATCGCTCCCTGACTCCAGGCATAGAGAATGCCGAGAAACAAGATCGCAAGGAAGACGCCCATATCGAGTAGCGCAGTCAGTCCTAACTCACGGTAGACCACCGCCCAGGGATACATAAAAGCCATCTCCATGTCGAAGGCGAGGAAGAGCAGCGCCAATCCGTAGTAGCGTACGTGATAGCGAACCCACACCGGTTGAGGAGAGAGTGTGCCACCAGTGAACGGCACATCCTTTCCTGGCTCGGCCCGAGTCCGGCCGAGGGCACGAGCGATGAGGTGCAGCGCCGCGACCAGGAGCATCACCCCGACGACGAGAAGGAGAAGAAGTCCGTATTGCTCAAGTGGTGACACGCTGCCCCCTTTCTGTTCGTGGTGCACCTGACCAGTAGAGCCGATGGTGAGGAAGATCCTCACCATCGGTACGCGGTCTGCGGCGACGTGTCCAAGTATCCCTGCTGGAGGCGACGAGAGCAGCGTAAATGTCCGGTCCTGACCTGGACCAACCCGCGGGTACTATTGCTCGACCGAAGCGACCGGATAGTCTTCCTCCGCGAGGACATTCTTCATCTGCTCAACGCCGACCTTGCTCGGGTCATACTGCACTCGCACCGTCTTCGAAGGGATGTCGACATTCACGCCCTCAACGCCGTTGACGGAGTTCAGTGCAGTCTTGACCGTCTGTTCACAGTGCTCGCACGAGATATCTGGAACGTTAAGCGTAGCTGATGCCATCAGTCTGTCCTTTCCGTGTTGTTGCTGCGATATCCTCATCAGCGCATCTTTCGTAAGCAATCTACCGTGTAACCGTGATTACTCCTTTCATTCCGGCCCCGTAGTGCCCGACAACGTGGCAGCCGTACTGCAGTTGTCCAGGGGAATTGAATCGGTAGGCGACCGTCCGGGTCTCACCGGGTGCGAGGCGGATCTCATAGTCTGCCTCGCCGCCCGATATCGTGGACATCCTGTCGCTCGCCATCTCCTCTTCATGTTCCACCTGAAAGGCGGCATCGCCGAGTGTGAACTCGTGTTCCAGTGCGCCAATGTTCTTGAGTTCGAAGGCAACGGTCTCGCCCGCGCGGACAGTGAGAGCGGCTGGATCGAAGGTCAGCGTGTCGCTGGCATTGACCGCAACCGTCCGGTCGGCCTTAGCGACGAGGGCCGCACTCGCCATGCCGTTGGTTGGATTAGCGCCAATACCCATCGTGTCGTTGGCGCCGGCATCGGGTACGAGAACGATGGCGGACACGCCGATCGCCAGCGCAATCAGCGCGATAACGACCAGGTAAGCGACCTCGCGCACGCGCCGACCAACCGGTGGATGTAGGATCTCGTCGGCATCCTTCGGCGGGCGAAATCCGCGCAGGCGTAGCGCGTTTGTCACCACACTTACGCTGCTCATTGCCATCGCGGCCGCCGCGAGGATCGGATTGAGCAAAACGCCAAAGAACGGGTAGAGCACCCCCATCGCGACCGGCACGAGCAGTACGTTGTAGCCGAAGGCCCAGAAAAGACCCTGCTTGATCACGCCGACCGTCTTGCGCGACAAATCGACGGCAGTGACGATCGTCCGCAGGTCACCACCGATCAAGGTGATGTCCGACGCGGCCATTGCCACATCGGTGCCGGTTCCAATCGCGATGCCGAGGTCGGCTTGGGCGAGCGCTGGCGCATCGTTGATGCCGTCGCCAACCATCGCGACCACCTTACCCTCGGCCTGGAGCTCCTTGACCTTGTCGGCCTTCTGCTCCGGCAGTACCTCGGCCAGCACGTGGTCGATACCGACCTCCCGAGCAATCGCATCCGCAGTGGCCCGATTGTCGCCGGTCAGCATCCAGACTTCGAGTCCGAGAGCCTTGAGCTCGGCCACGGCGGCTCTCGACTCGGGCTTTAGTGTATCGGCGACGGCGATGATGCCCGCCCCTGCTCCGTCCAGAGCGACGTACATCGGCGTCGCTCCGTCGCGCGCCAGATCCTCCGCCTCCGCCACCAGCCCGTCGAACTGAACGCCTTGCTGCTGCATCAGCGCGCGGTTCCCAAGCGACAGCATGCGCCCTGCCACCACTGCCTGCACGCCCTTGCCCGTGATCGACTCGAACTGCTCTGCCTTGGGCAGATCGACTCCCAGTTCGCGGGCTCTCGCAACGATGGCCTCGCCGAGCGGGTGTTCGGAACCGATCTCCGCTGCGGCCGCCAACCGCAGCAACTCGGTCTGACTCACATCGGCGGAGAGCACAGTAACCACCCGGGTGACGGCCGGCTTGCCGCGAGTCAATGTGCCTGTTTTGTCGAGCACGATGGCGTTGATGCGACGCGCCGTCTCGAGCGCTTCACCGCCCCGAATCAGGATGCCGTGCTCGGCCGCCTTGCCGGTGCCAACCATGATCGCGGTCGGCGTGGCCAGGCCGAGTGCGCAGGGGCAGGCGATGATCACCACCGCGATGGCCGCGGTCAACGCGAAGATCAAACTAGGTCCAAAGATCAGCCAGACGACAAAGGTTAGTGCGGTCAGCGCCAGCACCGCCGGCACGAAATAGCTCGCGATCGTGTCGGCCAGTCGCTGCATCGGGGCTTTGGAGCCTTGTGCCTCTTCGACCAGCCGAACGATCTGCGCGAGTGTCGTATCTCGGCCAACCTTCGTTGCTCGAAAGACGAAGCTTCCCGTCTTGTTGAGTGTCGCTCCGATGACATCGTCTCCAGAACTCTTCTCAACCGGCAGGCTCTCTCCGGTCAGCATGCTCTCATCGAGTGCCGAGCGCCCCTCCACGACGATTCCATCAACCGGCACCTTCTCACCCGGTCGCACGCGTACCAGGTCGTTGAGCTGCACCAACTCAACGGGCACATCCTGCTCCACCCCGTTGCGAATGACGCGGGCCGTCTTGGCCTGCAAGCCCATCAACGCCTTTATTGCCGCGCTTGTCTGTCGCTTGGCACGCGCCTCCATCCAGCGGCCGAGCAAGATCAGGGCGATGATGATGACCGCTGTCTCGTAGTAGAGGTGGAACGGGAAGCCCCAGCGCTGGGAGAGGTCGGGCCAGAGGGTGACCAATGCGCTGTAGCCGTAGGCCACACTGGTGCCGACCGCGACCAGCGTATTCATGTTGGTGCTGCCATGCTTGGCAGCCGCCCAGGCGGCACGATAGAAGACCCGACCAGCCCAGAACTGGACGATCGTCGCCGCGATCAGAAGGAGCGGGGCCAGTGTCATCATCGAGATGCCGAGCGGAATGTACATCAGCCCCATCATGACGAGGCCAACCGCCAGGCTGACCAAAGACTTGCGCTTCATGTCGTCGAGTTCGCGCTGGCGCTCCTGCTCCCGCTGATCGAGCGCCTCTTCACCCTGCGGTACCGCCGCATGCGTCAACGTTTGCGCTGGCGTCTCCGTGGCGCGTATCTCCCCAACCTTGTAGCCGGCCTTCGCGACTGCGGTTTCGAGCTGCTCGAGTCCGACCAACGTCGGGTCGTAGGTAACCCGCGCCTCTTCCGTCGCGAGGTTGACATTCACCGTGTCTACCCCGGAGACCTTAGAGAGCGTCTTCTCGATCCGCCGCACGCATGAGGCACAGGTCATCCCCTCGATCGGCAGCGTCAACTCGGTGGCAGTTATCTCCTCGGGGATCGGCACAGACGGCACGGCGGTCGGCTCCGCAGCATACGCTCCGACGCCGTAGCCTGCCTTCTCGACCGCGGCCTTGAGTTGATCGGGCCCGGCCACCGTCGGATCGTAGGCAACCGTCGCCTTTTCGGTCGCCAGGTTGACGCTGACCTCCGCAACACCGGGGACTTTGGAAAGCGACTTCTCGATGCGTCGCACGCAACTCGCACAGGTCATGCCGGTGACCGCGAAGCGGATCTCCTGCGTCGTCACGTCCGTCTTGTTCTTTGTCTCTACCACTGCATTCGTTCCTATAGGTATCCTCAGCGCCGCTCGGGACGACTGATCTAGTGGCGCATGGCCTTCCCAATGACACTCATCAGCTCGTCGATCGCCTCATCGCCGCGCTGCTCCTGGATCGCGTCAGTCACACAGCCACGAATGTGCTGCTCGAGCACCTGCTCTGCCACCTTGTCGGCCGCGGCGGTAATGGCCTGAAGCTGAGTGACGATATCGATACAGTAGCGCCCCTCTTCGACCATCCGCTGGACACCTCGTACCTGCCCCTCGATCCGGCGCAGACGTAAGAGTAGGTCATCCTGCTTGTAGCTGAATCCTGCCTGTGACCGCGCGTTCGCTGCCGCCATCACTCGCCTCCTCATTCAGTCGCTGCATAGCATACTCCGCCAGGGTATGCGTCTCTTATTCTATACCCTGGCGGGGTATTCGTCAAGCGTCCCCCCGGTGGCATGCATTCCAACAACTAGGCGATGAAGCGTTTTCCAGTTGGCGTGGTGTTGACCCGCCGGACGGCGCGGTACCCTGAACGCGATCAGAGCGACGCTGATGGCCAGGCTAGCCAAGGCAGAGATCGAGGTCCCTCCCGACCGCAGCCAGGGTCCAACGATGATCCAGACCGCCAGCGGCACGTTGAGAAAGCGGAGTGCGCGCACAACCTCGGCCTGGGCCATTAGCGCAACCACCACTACGATTAGTCCCGCCGGTGGGCGCCGTCGGCCGCGATCCCGCGCACGCCGAGTACGACTACATCGCCATCATCGCCGGGCACTGCGCCGCGCTGGCCACAAGGCTTCCGGGAACGCTGACGCCACAACGCGCGTCGCCGAACAGGCAGAACATGCACAAGTGGCCGACCGCCGGCTGGAGGATGACCAGCAC
>CALAGB010000224.1 GCA_937891245.1 uncultured Thermomicrobiales bacterium
GCCCCTTCAGTGGGCTTCGCCTTTGGAGCCCGGGCATTTATCCCCGGGCGGGGTCCGGGCGCAATCCATGGCCGGGTTCACCACGATCTTCGCCCGGGCAAGCGTCGGGGCGCAATCCATGGTCGGATCACCACGATCTTCACCCCCCGAAGGTGCGGGAGCCCCAGCGTTCATTAGCGAACATCCGTCGTTCACCACGCAGCTCTACCGAAAGAGCAGCTCGCGTTCGAAGTCGTCGGAGCGGCCGAGGCCGAGCGCTTCGCGCGCTTCGGCGACGACGTAGAGCGAACCGGTGGCGCAGATGACACTTCCGGGTGCGCTCGACCGCGCCAATTCGAGCGCCTGCGCGACGCCGTCGGCGGTCGCGATGCGCGGCACCGGCGGCTCGAGCGCCTCTGCCGCCGCCACGATCCGTCCGGCCGATGCCGCCCGCGGATGATGCGACGCGGTCGCGATCAGCACGCTCGCTCGTGGCGCCAGAATCCTCACCATTTGCTCGACATCTTTATCCTGCGCGATGCCGAGAATAAGCGTCAGCGGCCGATCCGGATACTGCTCGGCCAGCGTTTCGGCCAGCCGCTCGGCGGAATCGACATTGTGCGCGCCATCGACAATCACCAACGGCTCGGCCTGCACGATCTCGAACCGGCCGGGCCAGCGGACCGTCCGCAGCCCTTCACGGATGGCCGTTTCGGGGATCTTCAGTCCGTCGCGATCGAGCAACCAGCAGGTGGCAAGCGCCGTCCCTGCGTTCTCGACCTGATGCTGCCCAACCAACGCCGACTCTAAATCATCGTAGCGCCCCCACGGCCCTTCGGCAACAAACGCCGAAGCGTTGCCACTCGTGTGCCAGTCACGACCGCCAAGCTGGACGCTGGCATGACGTTCGTCAGCAATGCGCAGCAGCGTATCGCGCGCTTCATCCCGTTGCGGGGCGATCACGACCGGCCGGCCCGGCTTGATGATGCCGCCTTTTTCGAAGGCGATTTCGGCCAGCGTATCGCCGAGAATGCGCGTGTGGTCGTAGCTGATCGAGGTGATGACTGAGATATGCGGATCGAGCACATTGGTCGCGTCGAGCCGTCCACCCAGACCGACCTCGATCACCATCAGATCAACCGCCGCTCGCGCAAAATAGAGGAACGCCAGCGCCGTCGACAGTTCGTAGGCGGTCGCCTCGCCCCATTCCGGCTTCTCCGCGGCAAGGCGTGCATTCAGCGGCGCGATTTCGGCGGTTAGATCAGCAAAGCGCTGCTCGTCGATCGGTACACCGTCGATCTGAATGCGCTCACGGAAAGTGTGTAAATGCGGCGAGGTGTAGAGACCGACGCGTCGCCCGCTGCTGCGGAGAATTGAGGTGATGAAGGCGGCGGTCGAGCCTTTCCCCTTGGTGCCGGCGATGTGGATGGCCGGTCGCTGCGCCTGCGGATTGCCGAGCGCTTCGAGCAACCAGGCGGTGCGGCGCAAGCCAACCGTTTCGGCGTCGAACGGGTTGGCGACGAAGCCGCGATCGTAGCCCGATCGCTCGATGATGTAGGCGATCGCCTGTCGATAGTCCATGGTCACGAGTTGATACTCCGTATCGGAAGGATGGGGTCGAATCCCTCGAGAATATGGTATCTTGACAGCCACAAAACGCCGCCGGGTCGTTCCGGTCTGGCTTGCATTGCACACGAAACGGACAGACCCACCGTGCTTTTTGGCAGTGATTCCAACCTCAATCTCGCCCAGGCGCTGTTCGATCTCGGAGGTGTCGAGATCGGTAATTTCAGCCTCGGTCCGACCGCCGGTCGATCGCCGATCTACATCAACCCCCGCGTGTTGATCAGCAACCCATCGGTCCTTCGTAGTATCGCACGTCTCATCGATCGAGAGATTCAGGCGGATCAGGTGCGCCGTCGCCCGCGAATGGAAAGCTTCGGTGCGGTGGCCGGGGTGCCAATGGGTGGCTTGCACCTGGCGACGGCCTATTCGCTTACCAGCGACACGCCGCTCATCTACGTACGTCCCGACGGCGAAAAGCAACAGATCGAAGGACGCGTCATCCCCGGACAAACCGTGCTCATCATCGACGACCTGATGACCGGCGGCACCAGCATCCTCACTACGGCGCGTACACTGGAGCAGCACGGCCTGACGGTGCGCGACGCGATCGTCCTGATCGACCGCGAGCAGGGCGGCAGCGAACGCCTGCACCAGCACGGCTACCGTGTGATGCCGATCCTGAAACTCAAGACGATGCTCACCTACTACTTCGAATCCGGCCTCATGGACAACAAGCACTACCACGAAGCGATGGACTACCTGGAGCGGACGAAGCGGGGCAGCGAGGAGTAAACCGCCCTCACCCCCGGCCCCTCTTCCAACGATTGGGAGAGGGGTGTTTTTGTACGTACGTTCCGATGAATCCTCGACGCTATAATCGCTCGTCTATCACCCGACATTGAAACACCATCGGGCGTCCTCAGTCCGGTTAATCCCTCATCGAGTCGCGCCGATGTTTGCTCCAAGTCCTCCCTTCTCCCAACGATTGGGAGTGAGGAGCCGGGGGTGAGGGCAGCTCTCGTTCACCACCCAAGCACCTGTCCCACCACCCGCTCAACCACCGCCTCCGGTTTCTGCTCCAACTTCGTCGTCCGCCAGCCGATGAAGCCGTCGGGCCGTACGAGCAGCGCGCCGCGTTCGCCGATCCCAAGTGCGCCACAGAGCGTGCCGTCGGAATCGGCGAAATCGTGATCGAGGCGATAGGCGCCGAGGTCGAGGTTATGGCGACGGGCGACTGCTTCGGCAGCAGCGCACCAGGCGGCGCCGGCTGACCCGGCGAAGAGGGTAAAACGCGAATCGGCAAGGTCGAGGGCTGAGAGGCGCGCGCCTCGATACTCGATCCAGGCGTGTGGCAGGCGGGTACCGGGTGAACCGTCGACATCAAGCGAAAGATCTTCAAGCGAGGGGCGCTCGGGATGCGGGTCGATAATCGCCGTTGAGACGTAGCGATCGCCGAGTTGGACGACGAGCGGATTGGCGATGCCGCGTTCGATCCGTTCGGCGACGCGTGTGCGATCGAAATGCAGCTCGGGGTTGCGCATGCGCAGCAGCGACTGCTCCATGACGAAGCTCGCGGCGGGCCGCCGTTCGGCATCGTAGCTATCGAGCAAGGTCGGATTGGCCTGCCCCCGCAGCACCAGCGCCAGCTTCCAGGCGAGGTTGTGGGCGCCAGCGATGCCGGTATTCATGCCGTAGCCACCGGTCGGCGGTACGACATGCGCCGCATCGCCGACGAGGAAGACGCGACCAGCGCGGAAACGATCGGCGATCGCACCTGCGACCTGCCATGGCCGGATGCCGAGAATCTCAACCGGTACGTCGCCGGCGCCAATCGCCGCATGAACCAGTTCGCGACAGCGCTCCGGTGTGAAGTCGGCCGGCGATTCACCGTTTGCCGGATCGTAGCTGATGTGCAACACCCAACGGCGACGTTCATGGATACGCACGAACATGCCGTGCATCCGTTCGTTCTTGACCTCGGCGATGACGAACGGGTGCTCCCCGACCAACGCGCTCAGATCGGCCTCGAAGAGGACATTCATGATATGAATGCCGAGCGCGCCGGGACCGCTTGTGCCAATGCCGAGTTGACGACGCACGAAGCTACCGGAACCATCGGCGGCGATCACATAACTCGCCGGGAGTGACGATGTCACGCCATGTTCAACGATCTGCACGCTCACGCTCTTGCTCCGCTGTTCGAGACCGGTAACCTCGGTATTGAAGCAGATGCGCGCTCCAGCGCTCCGCGCGGCGTTCGCCAGAATCGGATCGAGCACATTCTGGGGGCAATGAATGTCGCTCGTCGGGCTGAAACACTCCGCAGCATTCGCCGCCTGCACGGGAGATTTCGGCGCCCGATGTGCCAGATCAGCCTCAACCAGCGTTGTGATACTGGTCGCGCCACCGGTGCGGGCGAGTGGCGACGCCCGCAAGATCTCGTCTTCAATTCCGGCCAGCCGAAAGAGTTCCATCGTACGCACCCCAGGTCCGGCAACGCGCGGATGGATCGAGATGCCCGCGTGGCGTTCCACGAGCCGAGCGGCAACGCCCTGTCGTGCGAGGAAGAGCGCCATCGAAAGCCCGACCGTGCCACCGCCGACGATCAGGACCGGATACTCCGACAAATCCATCGTTCACCTCTTGTTAACACTAACGCAATATTTCTTGCGTTAGTGATGGTACTCCCCGCTGGCAGCTAACGCAAGACAATTGCGTTTACAATGGAGGGACGATTCATGTGATTCGATTGGAGCCGGCGCGTGCTCAATGCAGCCGACAACACCACAGCAAGCCAGGACGATGAACGACGCGTGCGGCGCCGTCCCGGCGGGCGCAGCGCACGCGTGCGGGAAGCGGTGCTCGACGCCACCTTGTCGCTGATGGTCGAACAGGAGCCGCTCAGCATCGCGCGCATCGCGGCGCGCGCCGGGGTTCATGAATCCTCGATCTACCGGCGCTGGGGCACCCGCGAGGCGTTGGTGATCGACGCCGTTGGATCACGGCTAAGCGCGGAAATCCCGCTCCCGGATACCGGTACGCTGCGTGGCGATCTCGTGATCCTGCTGCAGCGGAACATCGACTTCCAGTTGTCGCCACTCGGCCGCCAGCTCATGCGCGCGGCGGCCATTGACGCAAACGGCGCTGACATCGACGTCCGCCGCGACTATTGGCCGAAGCGTTTCGAGCGGATCGGCGTTATGTTCGAACGAGCGATCGCGCGTGGCGAAATTCCGCCGGGCGCCGATACGACGCTCGTGGCTGAACTACTGATCGCGCCATTCCATTTCCGCGCGCTCGTTTCCCACGCGCCATTCGACGACAACCTCGCTGAGCGGCTGACCAATTTCGTGCTCAGCGGTCTCCACGCGTCTGATTCATGAGATACTATTTTTGAATCAAGCATTCAGAGTTGGCATCACCTGGACTTCGATGCCGACGAAGGGAAGGGTACTCCGTTGTCCGAACCAGCGAGCGAACGACCGCGCCTCACGGTGCGGCCGGCGGAGATGCGCGACGCAGCAGCGATCGCCGAGATCTACAACCAGGGCATTCGCGATCGGATCGCGACCTTCGAGGTCGAGGAGCGTTCGGTCGAAGAGCGCGAACGCTGGATACAGGCACACGATGAGCATCATCCCTGCCTGGTCGCCGTTGAGCCCGGCCACGAGCAGGTCGTCGGCTGGATCTCGGCCGATAGCTATCGCTCACGCACCTGCTATCGTGGCATCGCCGAATATTCGGTCTACGTGCACCGCGACTGGCGCAAGCACGGAGTCGGCTACGCGCTGATGCACGCCTTCATACCGGCCGCCGAGGAAGCGGGACTCTGGAAGCTCGTCTCGCGCATCTTCCCGGAAAACATCGGCAGCCTCACACTCTGCAAACGCACCGGCTTCCGTGAAGTCGGTTACTACGAAAAGCACGCCATGCTCGACGGCGTCTGGAGAGATGTCATCATCGTCGAACGCCTCCTCCCCCGCAACATCGAGCAGCCCTCGTCGGAGTGGTAGGCGGGAACGGAGAAGGCTCGATCTATTGATGGTTCGGCTGACGGCGGACGATGATCGCCGGGGTGCCCCCCAAGGCCGCTCGCTCATGGGCTGGTCAATTCGTCACACGCCATACGTCGCTTGGGCGCCATGAATGTCGCCAGCGTCCCCCAGCACACACGTTAAAGGAACACGACCAACTTTCCCTAAGCCCCCCTCTCCCAGTGAGGCCGGGGGTGAGGGCCGCTCTCCTTAAAACCTCTTTACACGCTCCAAAACCAGTGCTATATTAGCCATGGCTAAATTTATAAGGCGGGCGGAATTACGGTCCGGTTTAGATGGGGGCAAGATGGCCGAGGGGCGAGAGACCGAACAGGTCGTGCGAACGGGCGATTCGCGCATTCTGGCCGACGCCTCCACAGTACTCACCGGCGGTCACCTCCCGTTCTATCGCAGGATTTTCCCCTTTCTCGGTCCAGCCGTCGTTGCCAGCGTCGCTTATGTCGACCCCGGCAACTTCGCCACCAACATCCAGGGCGGCGCGAAGTTCGGCTACATGCTCATCTGGGTCATCGTCGCCAGCAATCTGATGGCGATGCTGATTCAGTCGCTCTCCGCCAAGCTCGGCATCGCTACCGGACGCAATCTGGCCGAGATCTGCCGCGATCGCTTTCCGAAGCCGGTCGTCTATGCCATGTGGATCCTGGCCGAGGGCGTAGCGATCGCCACCGACCTGGCCGAATTTCTCGGCGCCGCGCTCGGCTTCAACCTGCTCTTCCATATTCCGCTGTTCACAGCCGGCTTGCTGACCGGCGTCGCGACCTTCCTGATTCTCGGTCTGGAACGCTACGGCTTCCGCCCGCTCGAAGCGGTCATCACCGTGATGGTCGGGGTAATCGCCGGCAGCTACCTGCTGGAGATGATCATCGGTCGGCCGGATTGGGGAATGATCGCCTATCACGCTGCCGTGCCGATGTTCGACGGCTCGGAAAGCGTGCTGCTGGCTGTCGGCATTCTCGGCGCCACCGTCATGCCGCACGTCATCTACCTGCACTCGTCACTCACTCAGGGCCGCATCGTGCCCAAGAATCCGGAGCAGGCGCGACGGATCTTTCGCTTCGAAGTGATCGATGTCGTGATCGCTATGGGCGTGGCCGGTATGGTGAACGCAGCGATGCTCGTCATGGCCGCCTCGACCTTTCACGCGGAGGGTTTGGTCCATGTCGCCTCGATCGAAGAGGCTCACCGCACGCTTAAACCACTGCTCGGCGGGGCGTCGAGCCAGATCTTCGCCATCTCGCTGCTCGCATCAGGATTATCCTCGTCTGCGGTCGGCACGATGGCCGGACAGGTCATCATGCAGGGCTTCCTGCACTGGCACATTCCGATCTGGCTGCGGCGCGGTATCACCATGGTGCCAGCGCTTTTCGTTATCGGCATTGGGCTCGATCCGACGCGCACGCTCGTCATCAGCCAGGTCGTTTTGAGCTTCGGCATCCCCTTCGCGCTCATCCCGCTCGTCCTCTTCACCCGCAATTCCGCTATCATGGGTGTATTAGTTAACCGGCGATTGACCACCAACGTCGCCTGGCTGGTCGCCTCGTTGATCGTCTGTCTCAACTTCTATCTCCTCTTCCAGACATTCTTCGGAGGTGGAATCTAATGGAGCCGTTCAGACGCGTACTCGTTCCACTCGACGGCTCGCGCCTGGCCGAAGCGATCCTGCCGGCCGCGATCGCGATCGCCCGCCGCTGCGGCGCGACCGTGACGCTGCTGCATGTGCTGGAGCACAATGCTCCGGAGACGGTTCACGGCGAACAGCATCTCAAGGACACGCACGCGGCGGGGGCCTATTTAGAGGATGTTGTCACGCGCTACGCCCTCGACGGCGTCCGTACCGAACAGCATGTGCACGAGAATCCGGAGCATGATGTCGCGCGGAGCATCGCCGCCCACGCGGCCGAATTGCAGGTCGATCTGATCGCACTGGCGACCCACGGTTCGGGCGGGCTGCGGGGTTTTCTTTTCGGCAGCATCGCACAACAGACACTCCGACGCACCACGACGCCGGTGCTCCTCGTGCGCCCCGACGTGCGTGATGGCAAGCGCGCCAACTATCGCAAGATTCTGGTGCCGCTCGATAGCACCACGCAGGCGAGCGGCGCGTTACCGGTCGCGGAGATGTTGGCCATCGCCGGGAATGCACTCCTGCATCTGATACGGGTCGTGCCGACGATCGGGACGATCTCCGGCACCAGCGACAGCAATGCGGCTGCCACGTTTTCCCCTTCGGCCACTGCGGCGCTGCTCGATATCGAAGGACAGGAAGCGGCCGACGATTTGGCGGCACAGCGCACCGGCCTGGCCACGACGCTCGCCGTGACGCTTGAAGTCCGGCGCGGTGTGATCGTGGATGAACTGCTGGCAGCAGTCGAAAAGTCTGATGCCGATCTGGTTGTGATGAGCACGCACGGCCGCTCCGGTGTCGAAGGACTCTGGACCGGCAGCGTCGCTGCCCGGCTAATCGGACGCCTGCCCCGACCGGTCATCCTCGTGCCAATCCCGCGTGGCCGCTCCGGCTTGTAACTATTCGGCGGCTCTCGGCGTTCTGATCGATGAACGGCGGCTATTGGACGCGAGGGCGTCGGCAAGCCACAATAGTCCCCATGAAAACGGAGCACGCCGAGGACGCAGATCCGCTCGACGACGTCGCACTCGTAACCGCCGCCCAACATGACCGCGCGGCGTTCGGACCACTCTATGAACGGTATGTCGACCTGATCTATCGATTCGTCTATCACCAGGTCGGCAACCACGTTGACGCTGAGGATGTGACGACGCAGGCATTCCGGCAGGCGCGGGCAACGCTGGCGGATTGCGATCCGACGCGCACGTCGTTCGGTGCCTGGCTCGTCGCGATCGCTCGCGATCTGATCGCGCAGCGCCGGGGCGATGAGGCAGGGATGCTCGATGAAGGTCCTTGCGATCTGGTCTCGCTTGCGACGCAACCTGCTGATGCCAACGACCTCGTTACGGCGCTGCGACAGCTGTCGCTCGATCAGCAGCGTGTCATCGTGCTCAAGTTCTCGCGTGGACGCACGACCGAGGAGATCGGGGAAGCACTCAACCGAAGCGAGGACGATATTCGACAACTGATTCATCGTGCGCTCATCGCGCTGCGAACGGCGCTCGAAAGCAAATGACATGACGGATTCAAACGAACAGGCGGCGAAGCAGCTCGACGACACGATCGAGCGCCAGCGCGCCGAACCAGACCAACAGGCCGGCGACAATCCGGAACTGGCGTCGCTGCTCGCGCTGGCGGCCCGGCTCGATCACGATTTACCGCCCGATCTGCCGGATCCGGCGTTTCGCGTCCAACTCGGACAGCAGCTGCAGGCACTACCGGCGAGCTTACGCCGCTTTTTTTATGATTGGCGCTTCGGCGTAGCGGCTGCCGCGCTGATCGTGATCCTGCTGATCATCGCGATCTTCGGCAGCGGCGCCTTGAGCGGCGGCGGCAACGTACCACCGGCGCGTGAGACAGTCGTCAGTGCAATGAGCGGTGGCGAGGGTACGGCCGAGCCGGGCACGATCGGTACACCGCGCACGGTCGAAGATACCGCCGTCTTCCCGCCGATCGACGCTGAGCACGTCGTGTTCATCCCGACCGCCACACCGACCGCCGTGAGCACACCGGCCGTAAGCACACCGGCCGTGCAGCCGACGCCGGGTGTCGCCTTGCACACGACGCTGCCTGAACTCCCGGAGACCGCGCCGACCTGGCTCCTGACCGGTCCTGAGGAGACACAGGCCTTTCTCGAAACTTTGATCGCGCGCACCGGCATCACCGGCGAGATCGAAAAAGATGAAAGCGCGGGCCAGAACGCCTATCAAGTGGTGGACACCAGCGGGTTCGCCGCCATCCACTGGAACCAGCACGACGCCTACTTCCGCTACGATCGCGGCCGGCTCGAACCGACGCCGCCGCCCATTCGCGCCACGACTGACCCGGAGGTAACGGCCAAGGACTGGCTGAGCGAGATCGGCTTCGACCTGACTACAATCCAATATAAGGAGACGGCCCAGGTCATCTCCGGCCGAACGATCGTCCGCTTCGATCCGATCAACCTGCCGGTCACGGCGCTGACGCCCGGACTTGGTGTGACGCTCGGCATCGATCCTGACGGTTCGATCCAATTCGCCGAGGGCTACTGGTTGTCGCTCGATCAGATGGCCGAGGTTCACCTGCAGAACGCCCAGCAGATGCTCGACGCTACCGAAAACGACGAATGGTTTTCGACCGAGGGTCACGATGACTCGCTCAGTCTGGACATCACCTCGGCTCAGCTCACCTACCTGCTGACCCGTGCGGACGACAGCAGCTATCTCTTGCAGCCGGTCATGGCGTTCGGCGGCACGCGCGGCTCGGCGCACGGGCCGGCACCCGACGTTATCTACGTCTCAGCCATCGCCAAGTGAACAGACGTCACGATATCGAGGAGGCCCGCATGC
>CALAGB010000225.1 GCA_937891245.1 uncultured Thermomicrobiales bacterium
GATAGGCGTGCCCATGCTCAACCAGCCAGGCGGCCCGTTCCTGGTAGAGGTCAAGCCGTTCGCTCTGGATATACGGACCGTACGGCCCGCCGACCTCCGGCCCTTCATCCCAGTCGAGTCCGAGCCAGCGCAGCGCCTCAAAAATGCCTTGCATGCTTTCGTTCACAAAGCGCTTGCGGTCGGTATCCTCGATCCGCAGGATAAAATCGCCGCCATGATGTCGCGCGAAAAGCCAGGTAAAGAGCGCGGTCCTGGCCCCACCGACATGCAGATCGCCGGTCGGACTCGGCGCCATCCGCACCCGGACAGGATTATTAGCAGTCAAGCTTCGTCTCCCTCAATCGGCGTCCATGTGTTGCCCATGTCGCCCTGAACAGCCAAGTATGTGCCAGGTAAGCGGTTTGAGCAAGGTGTGTACGCATCCAGGCGGGACGATCACTGATCTGTCACGATTCAGATCTTACGTCGACCGAATTAATCGATACAATATGGAGAGCCAGTTGATGATTGCGACGGGAGAGAGCAAACGGATGACCATCGTACGCGTCGTCATTCCCGACGAACTCGCAAGAGCGCTTGAAGCGGGCGAACTCTCGCGCGATCAAGTATGCGAACTGATCACGCTGGAGGCCTCAGCGCTCAGCCTCTCGTTCGCGCAAGCCGTCGACGCGGTTCAGCGTCAGACCCTCCCCTGGTCCCCGATCAGCGCCGACCTCAACTTCCTCGTCAGCATGCTCAACGGCGACGCGGTCCCAGGGGAGTAGTGGGCAATTCCTCCCGATAACTTGAACCACACGAACGAAGCACCGCTTGCGTTACGTCCCCATTCATCATGCCAATATATCCACGCGCTCGATTCCCTGGTATGATGCGCGGTTGGGGCGCCAATTCGGCGTGCCGGCTGATTCAGCAGCGGAACGGAGTGCGCATGACGAGCGAAGAACAGAACAAGGTGGCGATGGTCATCGTGGCCCACCCGGATGACGCTGAATTCGGCAGCGCCGGCACCAGCGCGCTCTGGGTGAAAGAGGGCTGGGATGTCTACTACGTGATCTGCACCGACGCTTCGGGGGGTGGCGATGACCTCGCGACATCCCTAAGCGTCGCTGCGCGGCGCGCCACGACTGAAACGCGCAAGCGCGAGCAGCGCGCCGCCGGAGAGATCATCGGCCTCAAGGAGATCATCTTCCTCGATTACCCGGACGGACTGCTCGAGCCGTCGCTGGCATTGCGGCGCGATCTGGTGCGTATGCTGCGCACCTATCGACCCTCGCGCGTGATCTGCCCCTCACCGGACCGCGTCTGGAATCCGGTCTATTCCATCGGCCGGCATCATCCGGATCATCTCGCCTGCGGTCAGGCGGCGCTGGCGGCGGTTTACCCCGCCTCGCAGAATGCCTGGGACTTCCCGGAACTGCTCGCCGAAGGACTGACGCCGCATAAGGTGAGCGAGGTGTACGTCGTCGGAGCGCCAGTCAACAACTATTCAGTCGACATCAGCTCGACGCTTGATACCAAGATCGAGGCGTTGCGCGCGCACGACAGCCAGCTTGGCAGCCATTTCGACGAGGTCGAGAAGTGGATGCGCGAAGGAGCCGCCCGCGCCGGTGAAGCCGACGGCCTCCCGTTCGCCGAGCGTTTCCACCGCATCGAGAACAACTGAAGGCTCAGGCAGATCCCTTCGGTCGCCGATCGAACAACACTGGTCGTTGCCCGGCGATCGCCCAGTCTTGAACGGACTGGGCGATCGCAAGTCAAGCGCTGGCCTCGTGGGTGATGAGATTCGTCGCCGGGGACGGTTCATCGAACGTCTCGCTCATTCCGCAACCCACATCAATCCAGCGCGACCTCGCGGCAACCAACGTGCGAATTCGGCGGTAGTAGCCGAAAGGAGCACGTTCATGAGCGGCGAACTGAAGATCGTGTTACGCGACGGGTCGAGCTACTGGTTCGGGCGAGACGACCATTTCCCGGACGAAGTTCGAGTGTATGGTTCCGACCCGCATCACTGGATGTACATGCTTACCAGCGAGGCGAAACAGATCGTAGACGACGGTCTCGAGAACGAGGGCGAGGTGCAGCAGGGTGATGCGACGCGTTTCTTCTCGCCGGTCGCAGGCGAGGAAACGGGCTAAAATCCGGGTTGATCGGGCCGCCAGGCAATGAACGGTCGGGCTATAATCAACGGAACGGCGTTCATCGACGGCGGAGGAGAAGGCGTGTCGGACGATTTGCAGCGGTTGCTCCGATATATCGTCCATCACTACACCTGGCGGGAAGAAGTCAAGGACATCGAGCTTGAGGCTTCCCCTCTGGAGAATGGTGGCGATATCGCTGCGAGCCGCCGACGCGCGTTGCGTGAGGTGCAACAGCGCGCCGACCTCCTCTCCGATGCCTTTCGTGATGGGTTAAAGCGTGCCAGCGCCGCACAGCGCGCCGGCGGCAACGCCATTTCGCTCGATGATCGCGTGCCGGAAGACAACCGGATCGCCGACGCCATGATCCATTTTCTGGTCGGCACCGGCCTGGCACACTCAACCACCCGCGAAACCGACCCCCTGCACTACATCTACACCGTCTCCGTCGATTGGACCCGGCTCAACTCGGTTGCCCGTGAGGCGCGTGTTGATCTCGGGGCCGCGATTAAGTAGTGCATGTGACTCACGACGCATCCGACGAACAGAATACACCGACCTGCGCGCAGGTCTGGCCCGACGACCAGCGTGCGACGCTGGCACGACGATCGCTCGACGTTCCGATCGCCGATCTCGGCCTGCTGCGCCTGGCGTTGACGCATCGCTCATACCTGAATGAGCAGGGAATTGAGCCGTTGCAAGCGGTACACTATTCAAATGAGCGGCTCGAGTTTCTCGGCGATTCAATTCTCGGCATGCTGACGGCCGAAGCGCTCTACCTGCGCTTCCCCGATCTGCCTGAGGGATCACTCACTGCCTATCGCACCGCGCTGGTGCGCACCGAAACGCTGGCCGGCTGGGCCAGGCGGTTCGGACTCGATGCGTTGCTCTATTTGGGACGCGGTGAATCGGCCGAAACGGGTGAGATTCGCGATCGAATCCTGGCCGGCGCGTTCGAAGCGGTGACAGCGGCGATCTTTCTCGATCAGGGTCTGGAAACGACTCGCGAGTTCCTGGGAACACTGCTTGACGAGGACGCCGAAGCGATCATTTCGCTCGGCCAGGAGACGAACTACAAAGGGCGGCTGCAAGAGTTGATTCAGGAGCAGAAGCAGGTGACGCCGAGTTACCGTACCGTCTCGATCGAAGGGCCGGCGCACGAACGCATCTTCACGGTCGAGGTCGTAAGCGCCGGGGAGACGCTGGGCGTCGGAACCGGCAGCAGTAAACGGATCGCGCAACAGATGGCGGCCCAGCGGGCGCTCATCGCGCTCGTGGCGGAAGGGGACGACGATGAGCGGCCTCTATGACGAACTGACGATCTTCAGCGGGAATTCGAACCCGGATCTATCGAATGAGATCTGCTCCTATATTGATATCCCGCCGGGACGCATCGAGGTCTTTCCCTTTTCGAACGAAAATATCTTCGTCCGGATCGGCGAATCGGTCCGCGAAAACGACGCGTTCGTCATCCAATCTTTCAGCACGCCGGTCAGCGAAAGCATCATGGAACTCCTCATCATCATCGATACGCTCAAGCGTGCCTCGGCCGGCCGCATCACCGCCGTCATCCCTTATTACGGTTACGGCCGCACCGACAAGAAGGATCAGCCGCGCGTCCCGATCACAGCCCGCCTGATCGCCGACATGATCACCGTTGCCGGGGCCAATCGCGTTCTGACTGTCGACCTGCACGCGGGACAGATCCAGGGCTTCTTTAATATTCCGGTCGATGAGCTGACCGCCATGGGCGTCGTGGCGCGCTACTTCCAGGAGAAGCGGCTGAGTAAACCGGTCGTCGTCTCGCCCGACCTCGGCAACACGAAACGGGCGCGCAACTTCGCCGAGGAACTCGACGCGACGCTGGCGATTATCGAGAAGCGACGCATCGGCAACGCCGACAAGAGCGAAACGCTCAATCTGATCGGCTCGGTGGCCGGTTGCCAGGCGGTCCTGGTCGATGACGAGATCGACACCGCCGGCTCGATTACCCAGGCAGCCCAGGTCTGCATTGACAACGGGGCAACCGAAGTCTACGCCGCCGCCACCCACCCCGTGCTCAGCGGCCCGGCCATTCAACGGCTCGCCGTCAGCCCGATCCGTGAGGTCGTCGTGACCAACACCATCCCGTTGCCACCGGAGAAGCGGCTTGACAAGATTACCGTGCTCTCGATCGCGCCGCTTCTCGGCGAGTCGATCCAGCGCATCCATACCGGCGCGAGCGTCAGTCTCGCCTACCGCAGCACCCAACATACGCGCGGGCTGCGCTGAGCCGCGCATCAATGAAGCCAGCCGAACGTTAACGACGTGCGCCACCGCGTACGTTGATCGCGATCATCGTTGCCTGGCGAGCGTCGAACGCCGCTCCCTTGACTCAACCGTCACAGGAATGGCAGAGTTGAGCCCGCATACCGTCGTGCTGTACGGACAGTCTCTCCACGCGTTATCGTCCGGCACGCGCGGGCAGCAGATGTGGAACGCCAGACCAGGAAGGTCCTGACCGTGCCGCAATATCGTTCCCCGTATTCCCGCCGTCCACCGTCACGTAGCGCTGTCCCCAAGCTCATCATGAGCCTGATGGGGTTGATGATCGTCATCCTGGCGCTCTTCCTCGTCGCCGATCATCTTGGCAGCAGCGGCACGCCGCTCATCGGGAAGTCGAACCAAACGCCGGTCGCGAACAACGGTACCGGCAATTCCGGCGGGGCAAGCAACACCGCCCAGGCGGCTACGCCGACGGTGCCCGCTGCCAAGGATCTTCGTACGCCAAACGAGGTGGCGAGCGCCTACGTCCAACTCTGGACAAACAGCGACTTCACCGGTATGTACCAGCTGCTCTCGACGACCTCGCAGCAGACCATCAAAGAAGACGATTTCGTCACACGTTATCAGGAGATCTACGCCGAAGCCGGCGAAACCTCGCTCGTCGCGACCATCGGCAACGCGCCGCCAGATGCCACCCGCATCCCCATTCATGTCGTCTGGCAGTCGGGCAAAGTCGGCGAGATCCAGCAAGACAACACGATGACTCTGGTTCACGAGGGCGAGACGTGGAAGGTCGACTGGACGCCCTCGATGATCTTCAACAACCTGAACGATGGGCTCGTCCGCTGGGTACCGGAAGTGCCGCAGCGTGGGCGGATTCTCGACCGCAAGGGTCGGCCGCTCGCCAGCCTCGGCATGATCAGCAAGGTCGGCATCATTCCCGGTCAGATCAAAGACGAAGCCTCGATGCTGCAACAGCTCAGCCAGCTACTCGATATGACCCAGGATGAGATCAAGGCGAAATACGCCAACGGCCAGCCCGATTGGTTCATGCCGGTCCGGAACTACCCGGCAAACATCGACCCGAATCTTCTCTCCAAGCTCAACGCCATCCCGGGCGTCACCGTGCAACAGTGGCCGGACCGTGTGTATCCGGCCGGAGCCGCCGCCGCTCAGGTCGTCGGCTATCTAAGCGAAATCACGGCCGATGAACTGAAGACGATGGAGAAGGACGGCTACCAATCAGGCGACCGGATCGGCCGCGCCGGTATCGAATCGTGGGGTGAGAAGTATCTCTCCGGCAAACGTGGCGGCCGGCTTGTCATCCTCGGGCCGGATGGCGCCGAGCGCTCGACCATCGCCGAGAACAAGAGCGAACCGGCCGATGATATTGTGACGACGATCGATCTCGACGTACAGACCGCCGCCTACCAGTCACTCGGCGATAAATGGGGCAGCGTCGTTGTGCTCGATCCGTCGAACGGCGCCGTGCTGGCGATGGCGAGCAACCCGTCGTACGACCCCAATCAGTTCATTCTCGGCATGACCGATCAGCAATGGACCGATCTGAACGACAACACCAAACGACCGCTCGAGAACCGGGCGACGCAAGTTGGCTACCCAATCGGCTCGACCTTCAAGGTCGTTACCATGGTCGCGGGGATGCAGTCACTCGGGCTCACGCCACAAAGCAGCTACAGCTGCCCGGCGAGCTTCTCGGTACCCGGTTCGGACCAGAAGTGGCATGACTGGAGCGCCAATGGGCAGGGTACTCTGACGCTCTACAACGCGCTCGTCCAGTCGTGCGATACCGTCTTCTATCAGATCGCCGATCAACTGGACAAAAAGGGTCAGAATATTCTGCCCGACGCCGCCAAGGCGTTCGGCTTCGGCTCGGAGACCGGCATCCCTGAGATTCCGGAAACCCCCGGTACCGTGCCTGACCCGGACTGGAAGCTGAAAACCGTCAACGACTACTGGGCGCGCGGCGACGCCATCAATCTCTCGATCGGTCAGGGCTATTTCCTCGCCACGCCGCTGCAAGTGGCTGACGCCTACGCTGCCATCGCCAATGGCGGCACGCTCTGGCAACCGTATCTGGTGCAAGAGGTGAAGAAGATCGACGGCACCGCCGTCTATACGGCCAAGCCGAAAGAACGCGGCAAGCTCCCGGCGACCTCCGAGCAGCTTGCCTCAATCCGCTCAGCGCTGCATCAGGTGACAACGGCGCCGAACGGCACTGCCGCCGGTTTCTCGGTCGCCAAGCCGTTCGCCGGTGAAACGCACGACACCGCCGGCAAGACCGGCACGGCCGAAAGTAGCCAGGAAGAGCCGCACGCCTGGTTCGCCGGCTTCAGTCCCACGGACGGCGCCAAAGTCGCGACGGTCGCCATGATCGAACACGGCGGTGAAGGCGGTGATGTCGCCGCCCCGATCGTCCGCAAAGTCATCGACAAGTATTACGACGCGAACCCCTGAGCGGCCCTCACCCCCGGCTCCTCTCCCGTCGCGAACGGGAGAGGGGAGGTATAGGCCAACGAGTGTGCGTTCCATCCTGTTTGCTCGTAGTTCAACGGCATGGATCACGATCAGGCTCGCATCAAGACTCCCGTCTCCCGTCGCGAACGTGAGAGCGGAGCAAACGCGCGACTGCGGTCGCGCGTCTTTCTGTTTGCGTGTGCTCAAATAAACAGGAACATACTCCCGTCGTCTCAAGACACCCCTCTCCCAGGATTGGGAGAGGGGCCGGGGGTGAGGGCCGTCCTTACACCACCAGCAACACGAACCCAACCACGATCAGGATGACGCCGAGGGCGACGCAGGCGACGGCGGCGAAGCCGAGGCGCTGGGCGCGTTTGCCCCAGGAGCTGCGTAGTTCTTCTTCGGTGCGGTGGCTGACGATGAACTTGCGGGTCTTGCTGCCTTCGGGCGGTGCTCCGACTGTGCCGTCTTCGCGGTAGACGCCGAGCACATAGACCGGTTTGTCGACTTCGAGCGCCTTGACGTTGTAGCGGTAGCCGAGCGTCTTATCGCCACCGCCGCCGGAAATCGAGATGCCGCCAATCGAGATGCTCGGACCGGAATTGCCGCCCGCTGGCTTGTCTTCAAAGCGATCGAGGATAACCGGCGCGTCGATTTCGGCGCCGGTCAGATCGACCTGCGTCTGGCCGGTTGCATCTTGCACGAAAAAAGGCGTCGACTGCTTGTTCGAGGAAACGGTCTCCGAGCGGCGATTCGTCTCCCAGTGGCCGTCGGAATCCTTCTCACGGTGCTCGTATTCGCGCGTCATCGTGGCCGAATACCAAACGCATGGCTTGTTGACGTATTCGGCGGTCAGTGGGCTGGCACAGCGGACCGTCCCTTTCAGCTCCACCATCTCACCCGGCAGGAGCTTCGAGAGTTCAGTCGCGTTCGCCGTCGCTACCGAGCCCATCAGGTTTGTCTTCGCCTGCGTGCGCCGGCCGAAATACATGAGCGCGCCACCGACCGCCAGCAGGATGACGCCGATAATCAGTGCAGCCACCTGACCCACCCCCTCGCTACGATGAACCGTCCAGGAAGCGACTACCGCGCGACCGGAGGCCGATAGTCGTACTCCATACGGCGCGCCGTCCATTCGGCCGCACCGGCACCGTGCAGGCGCGCCACGACGTGCAGCGCCATGTCGATCCCGGCCGATACGCCGGCCGAGGTGATGACGCTCCCCTCATCGACCACGCGCTCGTCCGCCAACATCGTGACGCTCGGATAGTTCTCGTGCATCCAGTCGACGCTCGCCCAGTGGGTCGTGGCGCGTTTGCCATCGAGAATGCCGCGCTCGGCCAGCAAGAAGGCGCCGGTGCAGACGCTCGTCGTCAGTTCGATCGCCTGCCGCTGGGCGGCGATCCAATCGAGCAGGCGTGCGTTGAGCCGCTGCGTGCGCGTCCCCTGCCCGCCCGGCACGACGAGGATATCGAGCGGCGGATGATCGTCGATCGTGTGGTGCGGCTGCACCAGGAGACCGCCGACGCATTTAATCAGACGGTTCTCTTCGGCGATCGTCACGACCGTGAAGAGTGGTGCATCGGCGTTGGTCGAGCCGTCCGGCCGCGCCGTCGCCAGCACCTCGAACGGCCCACAGAAATCAAGCACTTCAACGTCATCGAAAATTAGGATACCGACGGTTCGCTGCGCGGGCGTTGCGGTCACGCGTGCCTCCCATTTGCCATCATTCGCTGCTCAGTCTCGCTCGCAGCATGATAGCGAGATGCACGCGCGTTCGCCAGCGCTCCTGGACTATTCCAGTACCGGCGTCAGTTCACGGAAACGATCTTGCCGGTGATCCGCCCGGTCGCGGCATCGATCGTGACCGCTTGCAGCCGGCCCGGCCAGATCGGTGAGACGACGGTGCCGCTCAGTTCAACGGTCCAGACGAGGCTGTCCTGACCGTTGTTGAGCACCGTGGCGAGCGCGGCACGCGTGACGGTCGCGTTGGCGTTCTTCGGCTCCGTCCGCGCCTCGTTTAGTGCGATCTGGATCGCCTGATCGCGATCGGTCGCCGCCGTGGTCGGACCCCGGTAATCGGCCTGCCGGGCGACATAGAGCACCACCTGGCCGCTATTTGCGTCGACGGCGACGGTAACGAACGAGGGCAACCACGTTCCCGTTTTCGCGTCACGCTCGCGCCACCGGAAGATGTGCATGGCCGAACCGGGCGCTTGATCAGATATTCCGATCAGGTAGTGCACGTCGGGGGCCAATCGATCGTCGGCCACCTGCGACAACTGGTCGAATCCCACGAAATGCGCGCGAGCAAACTTTTGGGCAACAACGATGGCATCGGATGCGCGCATCTGGTCCGTTGCCAACGGATCTCCCGCGCGGCGCGGCATGACCGCTTCCAGTACTTCACCGGTGTCCGCGTCGACCACAAAAATATCACCTGAATCCTGGGACTGACCCTGGCGTGAGATGATGAAGAGCTTCGCGTCCGGCCGGGGAAGTCCTCCAACCGTATTGAGCTGATGCGGGTCCGCCGGGTCAACCAGCTTTCCGCTCAGCGTCGCGTTCGGCTCAGCCAGGAAATTCCGTACGCGCTGTATCGCGTCCGCGAGCGACACGTGCGTCGTTACGGTAGGCGTGCTACTGGGTGTGGCCGCTTCGGCATGCACCGGAATGGTGAACGAAAACTCGAACGGGCCGGGGATCGTCAGCGACGCGTCGGGATCGCCAACGCGGTAATACGACCGCGGCAGTCCGTGCCCGTCGCCGGGGATGCTGAATCCAGCGCTCTGATCCTCTCCTGGCATCGGCGTCGCTACCAACACCCCTGCGGGCGGCGTCCAATCCTGGGGTACATACACCCTCACGAACAACGCCGCTACGCTCAGATGAAGCGCCACATGGTCGCTTGAACTGAGCGAGCTGGCGTCGAACCAGGAGAGATATTCCTGCGAATTACCGTTGATCGCTGTGCCGATATCGCTGCCCCATGAAACAGTCGCTCCACCACCAGTGGTGAGTTGCACCTTGATGGGGGAGATACTGTAGTATTGCTGGCTCGTTGGCCCAGTCACCGAGTAGTCAAGAAAGACTCTCGTGCCGGTTGCGCCGGCCCATTTTAACGTCATGGTGTAGCCGTCGATCGTCACCGATTGATCGATCGTTTGCCCTAATCCTCCATCGCGAAGCGCCTTAGCCATCGGCTGGGAATCCCAGATCGACATTGAGGCAGTCGGAGTTCCAATTCCGCTGGCAATGCCCGGCTGCGTTGGGTTCGCTCCGTTGCTCGAACCATTGGACATGTTCTGAAATACGATAGCCAGCGTTCCGGTCAGCGCGACGATGATGACGGCAGCCGCCGCGATTTCGACGAACTGTCGCCACCGGCCGTGTTGCTTACGGACGTGATCGATCGAAACCGGGCGATCGGCCGTCGCTTCGCTGGACGGCGGTTCCGGCCCTATGGTTTCCGCTGGATCATCCAGCACGGGGATCGGCGCCGTTTGTTCAGATCGTTCGCGAATGCGACGGATGACCGCGTCGTCGACCGCTGCCGGTAGCGGATACGCGCGGAACGCGGCAGCAACGTCGTCCAAATCGCCCACGAGTTGCAACAGATCAAAGTCGGAATCGGGCTGGACGAGATCCGGGTAGCGACGCAAGAGATCGTCAGGATTGGCCACGATGATGCTCCTTCAGGATCCTGAGCGTTCGGCTGAGCTGGACACGGACCGCCGCATCGCTCTTCCCGAGCACGCGCGCGATCTCCGGCGTCGTCAGGCCCGCCACGAAGCGCAAGCTGAGCAGGTCGCGTTTGTCGTCATCAAGCGGCGAAACGAGCGCGTCGAACCGTCGCATGGCGTCATTCCGCAACGCTTCGCTCTCCGGCGTCGTCTGCTCGACCGGCTGTTCCGCTTCCTGGATGCGGTCCCAATCGACGGACGGCCGCCGGCTCCGTATGCGATCGATCGCGGCGTTGCGGGCGATGCGAAAGAGCCAGGCGCTGAACGGCACGCCACGGTCGCGATATACCGGCAGGTTCTCCAGCGCTTTGAGGAAGACGTGCTGCGTCAGATCCGCTGCGTCGTCGACCGACGACAGATGCGCCAGGAGATAGCGATGGATCGGTTCGCGATAGCGCCGATAGAGCGTTTCGAAAACCAACGGGTCAGCCTGAGCGGCGACGATGAGGGCGTGCTCCTCATCGCGATTCTGCTCATCGATTGCATTCCCGGTCGAATCGCCCACTATAACCATCGCCCCCTCCGTTGCGACGCCTCTCTACCTAGGACAACGGAGAAGCAGGCGAAAACGTGACATCGCAGGGCAGCAGCGCGCATTAGATCGCCACACCCTCCCTCCGTCGCATTCCGTAGGGGAGGAGCAAGCTCCTCCCCTACGGATGACGGGCGATCGCCCGAACGAAGCTCAGCCGCGGCGTCTCGGGCGCTGTAGCGGGAGGGCGGCGAGCCGCGCGGCGGCGGCGGCGATTGTTTCGGCCCGTTTGGCGAAGCAGAAGCGGGCGAGGAGCGGAGCCGTCGTCGGATCGGCGTAGAACGCGGAAGGAGGGATGGCGGCGACCCCGATTTCGCTGGTTAAGTAGCGGCAGAAGGCAACGTCGTCGTCGAAGCCGAGGCCGCTGACGTCGGCCATCAGGTAGTAGCTGCCGGCGACCGGCAGCACCGGCAGATCGGCCGCTTCCAGCGCCGCGCGCAACTGATTGCGCAGGGCGGTGTAGTTCGCGCGCAACGCGTGGTAGTAGCCCTGCGCTTCGGCCTGTTCCATGGCGACGGCCATTGCTTCCTGAAAGGGAGTGGCCGTCGCAAAGACGTTGAACTGGTGAATGCCGCGTAACGCCGCCGAGAGATCAGCCGGGCCGATGACGAAGCCGATCTTCCAGCCGGTCATCGAGAACGTCTTGCCGGTGCTGTTGAGCGTCAGCGTCCGTTCCCACATACCGGGCAGGAGCGCGATCGGCGTATGCACGGCGCCATCGTAGGTAATGCGGTCGTAGACCTCGTCGGTGACGACGATCAGATCGTGCTCGATGGCGAGCTGGGCGATCGTCTCCAGTTCGGCTTTGCTGAACATCTTGCCGGTCGGGTTGTGCGGCGTGTTGATGGCGATGGCCCGCGTCTTTGGGCCAATCGCCCGACGCAGCGCATCGAGATCAAATGACCAATCCGGCGGGCTGAGCCGCACCGGACGCGGTACGCCACCGGCGAAGATGACCTGCGCCGGATAGGCGTCGTAAAACGGTTCGAAGAGGATCACTTCGTCGCCCGGATCGAGCAGCGCCAGCATCGCGACCTGCATCGCCTCGGTCGCCCCGGTCGTAACCGTCACCTCGGACTCCGGGTTGACCGCACGGCCGTAGGTATGCTCGAACCCGGCGGCGATCGCTCGACGCAGGCGCGGTGTGCCGTGACTCGGCGCGTACTGGTTCAGATCGGCACGAATCGCCGTGACGGCCGCTTCCTTGACCAGATCGGGGCCGGGAAAATCGGGAAAGCCCTGGCCCAGGTTGATCGCGCCATGCGCAACGGCCAGCCGGCTCATCTCGGTGAAGACCGAGGTCCCGAAGCCGTCGAGTCGATGTGCCGCGCCGCGAGCCATGAGCGAACCTCCCCTTGTTACGCTACTGATTCCTGGGTATGCCATCCGGCGCTCATCGGGCGAACGATCGAGTAAATCCCGACCGTCCTCTTCGCCCGGCGCCCGCCTAGGGAACCGAATCGCCAAGGGTCGGACGTCGACTCAGTCCACCCCGCCCGGGGACAAATGCCCGGGCTCCGTAGGCGAAGTCCACTAAAGGGACTGAGGATGCGCTCGCCCCCTTGAACCCCTTCAGTGGGTTTCGTCCTTCGAGCCCGGGCATTTATCCCCGGGCGGAGGACGAGCGCAACATCGTCCCCCGGTACGTCACGGCCATTCCCACGGGCGAGCGTCCAGCGTGACGCGGTTCCCGGTACGTCACGAGCGTCTCCCGGGCGTCGCGGGCCCGAGCGCATCGCTTCCGGCGCGTTTCGCCCTACACCCCCGCCAACTCCTGATGCTGCTGGCGCAGGGCCTGGGCCGCTGCGACCATGTGCTCCAGCGACGGCCAGACCTCGGCGTTGCCGCGCGTCTTCAGGCCACAGTCCGGGTTCACCCAGATCTGTGCGGGATCGAGCACGGTACTGGCGCGCTCCAACAACCGCTCCATGACGTCGGTCTCGGGTACATGCTCGGAGTGCACGTCATAGACACCCGGGCCGATCTGCCGGCTGTAGCGATGATCGGTAAACGCCTGCAGCAGTTCCGAGTCGCTCCGACTATTCTCGATCGAGATGACGTCGGCGTCCAGCGCCTCGATCGCCTCGATGATGTCATTGAATTCGCTGTAGCACATGTGGCTGTGGATCTGCGTCACGGCCTGCACACCCGACGAGGCGAGCCGGAAGGCGCGCACCGCCCAGTTCAGGTATTCGTCCCAATCGCCGTGGCGCAGCGGCAACCCCTCCCGCAGGGCCGGTTCATCGATCTGGATGATCTTGATGCCGGCGCGCTCCAGGTCGACGACTTCATCACGCAAGGCGAGCGCGATCTGGTTGGCAACCTCGCTGCGCGGCCGATCCTCGCGCACGAAGGCCCAGTTGAGCATCGTCACCGGACCGGTCAGCATCCCCTTCATCGGTCGCTCCGAGAGCGACTGGGCGAACGTGATCGTCTCGACCGTCATCGGATTCGGGCGATAGACATCGCCGTAGATGATCGGCGGGCGAACACAGCGGCTACCATACGACTGCACCCAGGCATTCTTCGTCACCAGATAGCCTTCGAGCTGATCGGCGAAGAATTCGACCATGTCGGTCCGCTCGAACTCGCCATGCACCAGCACATCGAGGCCGATCTGCTCCTGATGCTGCACGACTTCGGCCGTTCGCTCGCGGATGAACGCCTGATAGTCGGCGTCGGACAGGCTTCCCTTCAGCCAACGTGCACGGGCCGAACGCACCTCGCGCGTCTGCGGGAAACTCCCGATCGTCGTCGTCGGATAGGGCGGTAGCTTGAGGGTGCGCTGCTGCTTGGCGATCCGCTCGGCGAAGGGCGCATCGCGCTGGAAGGCGGCCTCATCGAGCAGGCGCATCCGTTCCTGAGTCGGCTGATGATGAATCCGCGTCGAATCGAGCGCGGTCTGGAAGACGGCGGCGTTCGCTTCGATCTCGGACGTAATCGCGTCACGCCCGGCGCTCAAACCGCGCGTCAGCGTGGCGATCTCGCTCAGGCGCTGCTCGGCGAAGGCGAGGAGTGGCTTGATCTCGGCATCCAGTTCCGGCTCTTGCTCGACATCGTAGGGCAGGTGCTGCAACGAGCAGGACGACTGCACCCAGATGCGCTCCGGCGCGACACGTCCGGCGATCTCTTCCAGCTGGCTCAGCGTCTCTTCGAGGTTGATACGCCAGACATTGCGTCCATTGACGACTCCGGCACCGAGGACTTTGTTGGTCGGGAAGCCGTGGCGATTGAGCAGCATCAGATTTTCGGGCGTGCGCACGAAATCGAGCCCGATCCCCTCGACCGGCAGCCCGATCACCGTCTCCCAGTTGCCATCCAGCGATTCGAAGTACGTCTGGAGCATCAGCTTCGGTCGATTGGCGACCCGCGTGAGCCGGGCGTAGGCGCTCTTGAAGAGGGTCAACTCCTCGGCGCTGCGATCCTGCACCAGCGTCGGTTCGTCGATCTGCAGCCATTCGGCACCGGCCTGCCCAAGGCGGCTCAGTACCGTCTCGTAGACCGGCAGCAGTTCGTTCAGGTGCGCGTCGAGCGACTTGGTGTGATGCTTGCCGAGAAGGAGGAACGAGACCGGCCCGAGCAGCACCGGCTTGGCCGGACGGCCGAGATGCGCGCTCGCCTCGGCGTATTCATCGAAAATCTTGCTACTCGCCAGGCGCGGCGTGCCGGCGTCGAACTCGGGCACGAGATAATGGTAGTTGGTGTCGAACCACTTGGTCAGTTCGAGCGCGGGCGCCTCGTCATTGCCGCGCGCCATGGCGAAATAGGTCGCGAGACCAACTGTCTCACCAACCGCGCCGTAGCGGGCCGGGACGAGCCCGGTCAGGCAGATCGTGTCGAGCACCTGATCGTAATAGCTGAAGTCGTTGGCGGGAATCAGATCGAGCCCGGCGGCCGCTTGGGCGTCCCAGGCCGCTTTGCGGATTTCGCTCGCGGTCTGCGCCAGTTCCGCTTCGCTGATCTTGCCGGACCAAACCGCCTCAACTGCCTTCTTCAGTTCACGATGCTTACCGATACGTGGGTAACCGAGAATAGAACTCTTCGCCATCAATTGCTCCTCGTCGCGGGGGTGCGATCCCTACTCTGTCGGGGGTTATTGTTACACGTTCGCCGGGCTGTTCGCGTAAACGGGCACATTAAATGAATATCGCACGAGCCAGCAAGACTCGTGCGATCGTTCCGT
>CALAGB010000226.1 GCA_937891245.1 uncultured Thermomicrobiales bacterium
TGGTCAATAAAATGGCCCCGGCTTTGCGCAAGGTCTACGATCAGATGGCTGAGCCTCGTTGGGTTATCTCAATGGGGTCCTGCGCCAATGGCGGCGGTTACTATCATTACTCCTACGCCGTTGTGCGCGGTTGCGACCGGATTGTGCCAGTTGATATTTACGTTCCGGGCTGTCCGCCAACGGCCGAAGCCTTGCTGTACGGGATTATTCAGCTCCAGAACAAGATTCGCCGTACCAATACAATCGCACGGAGCTGATTGTGTTGGCGCAAAACAATAGGCAAAGTAGATCATTATGACTGTGCAGCAAAGGCTTAATCCGGCCCTGAAACCAGCCCTGGAATCTGTGCTTGGCGATCTGTTGGTTAATCTGACCGTTGCGTTGGATGAAATCACTATTGAAGTGGCGGCGGCGCATTGGCAAGAAGCGGCAAAGCGTTTGGCTTCTGCGCTTGAAACGTACTTTGATCAATGCGTCGATCTGTGTGGCATCGACTATTTGGAATTTGGCCGGCAAGAATGGGCAGGCGAAGAAAGTGTGTCCTACGCGGGTTACAGTCGCGGCGTTGAACCGGCCAGTAATGCTCGCCTGAAGTTCGGGGATGAGATGCAGTCAGGTAATCAGGACCGTCCTCGTTTCGCCGTCGTGGCTCATTTGCTCTCATACAAGCACAACTGGCGAGTCCGTGTCCGGATTCCCTGCGTCGATGCTGAATTACCTACGGTTCCTTCGGTCGTGAGCGTCTGGCCGGTTGTTAACTGGTTCGAGCGTGAAGCCTTCGACCTCTTTGGTATTCTGTTCGATGACCATCCCGACATGCGCCGGATCCTTACGGATTACGGCTTTGTGGGTCACCCGATTCGCAAGGATTTTCCATTGATCGGTAACGTCGAAGTTCGGTTCGACCCGGAGAAGAATCGGGTGGTTTACGAGCCCGTTTCCATCGAGCCGCGTGTGCTGGTGCCCAAAGTACATCGCCACGATAGCCGTTACGTCGTGCCCGAAGAGCCCACACGGGGAGGACGCTGATCATGCCGGAGATTGCCAATTACACGTTGAACTTTGGTCCGCAGCATCCATCTGCCCACGGCGTATTACGCCTTGTGCTGGAGATGGACGGCGAGACCATTATTCGCGCCGATCCGCACATCGGTCTGCTTCATCGTGGAACCGAAAAATTGGCCGAGAGCAAACCTTATAACCAGTCTATCGGTTACATGGATCGGCTGGATTATGTTTCCATGATGTGCAACGAACATGCCTATGTTCGTGCCATCGAGCAGCTGGTCAATCTCGAGATTCCCGAACGGGCGCAATACATCCGCGTCATGTTTGACGAGATCACCCGTATTCTGAACCACTTGCTCTGGCTCGGGGCGCACGCATTGGATATCGGTGCGATGACCGTTTTCCTCTATGCCTTCCGCGAGCGGGAGGATCTGATGGATTGCTACGAAGCGGTCTCCGGTGCGCGTTTGCATGCCACATATTATCGTCCGGGCGGCGTAGCACGGGATTTGCCTGACTCAATGCCGCAGTATGAGAAATCACAGTGGCATAGCGAGCGCGATGTTCGTCGGATGAACGAATCTCGCCAAGGCTCCCTGCTGGATTTCCTCGAGGATTTCACCCAGCGATTCCCGGGTTATGTGGACGAGTACGAGACGCTGCTCACCGATAATCGAATCTGGAAACAGCGTACAGTTGACATTGGCATTGTTCCACCAGATCGCGCGATTGCGTTGGGTTTTACCGGCCCGATGCTGCGTGGTTCCGGTATCGAGTGGGATCTGCGCAAGAAACAGCCCTATGCCGTTTATGACCAACTGGACTTTGACATCCCTGTGGGCGTCACGGGTGATTGCTACGATCGGTACCTCGTTCGCGTCGAAGAAATGCGGCAGTCCAACCGAATCATCACGCAATGCATCGACTGGCTACGCAAGAATCCAGGTCCGGTCATGGTGGATAACCGTAAGATCGCCCCGCCGCGCCGAGAAGAAGTCAAGGCGGACATGGAATCGCTGATTCACCATTTCAAGTTATTCACCGAGGGTTATTGCCTCCCCGAAGGCGAGACTTATGCCGCGGTCGAGCATCCCAAAGGTGAATTCGGTATCTATTTGGTGTCAGATGGCGCCAACAAACCTTATCGCTTGAAAATCCGCGCGCCGGGCTTTGCGCACCTTTCTGCCTTGGACGAGATGTCACGCGGTCATATGCTGGCCGATGTCGTGGCGATTATCGGCACGCAAGATATTGTTTTTGGTGAGGTGGACCGTTAATGAAAGACAGTAAGATCCATTTGCTGAGCGATCACACGCGCCATGAGATTGATCATTGGCTCAGCAAGTATCCGCCCGAGCAGAAGCAGTC
>CALAGB010000227.1 GCA_937891245.1 uncultured Thermomicrobiales bacterium
AACCCCGAACCCGCTGATTAAGAGTCAGCTGCTCTGCCAATTGAGCTAGCGGCCCGTCAACTTTGCTGCGCACGAGCGGTGGTCGACGCTTCGTCACCCCCGCACCTGAATGTTCGCGACGCGTGTCCCGGTCTCCACCGGGAACCGCGTTCACAACCGCGGGTAACTTTAGCATGACAGCTCGCGGCAGTCTACCAACTGAGGCCCTTAATTTGTTCGACCGCGGAGCCGGCAGCCGGTCTGAGGATAGGAGGTGTAATTGACGTCGGTCGCCGCCTGCCACTGCCGCCGCACGGAAGCGCGGAGACTGATACGCGATTGATACGCTCGCGTCGCGAACGTTGATACCTACACGATGCCGCGCCCTGTACAACAGATGCAAAGATGCCCTGGGTGTCGATCACCCGATCGTCGCACCGTGGCTGATCGGCTCGACCAGGCGGCATTGAGGACGGGAGGTCAGCATGGATCGCGGCAACGCAGTGAGGAATTATCTTATCGGGGCGTTCATCGTGTGGGTCGGCATTACGGTCGCAATCGCAATGGTCGCCAGTGATCAATTTGGCGCGATGATTCCGATCCTGGGCGCTGGGGCTTTCTGGTTCATCGTGATTGCGCCGAACCTGTTTCGTGAGAGAGACAGCGGTCGGTAGTGGCCGGTGAAAGCGATCGCTGTCGCGATTCTACTCAGTGCCCGACGAATGCAGGTCGATCCGCGATTTCCGGCGGGGTCAGTTCGACAAAGGCGTCGCCGGAGAACGTTTCGACGAGGGCAGCATGGTCGAACCAGCTCTGGGGAGCGGGAGCGCCCCAGTAGGTCTGGCGTTTGGGATCGTTAAGTTGCCAGCGGATCGGCTCGAAGTCCGGGTCGGGGATCAAGTAGTCGTTGGTATAGAGTTCGATGCGGTTGCCGTCGGGATCGAGCAGGTAGAGGAACATGGCGTTCGAAATGCCGTGACGGCCGGGCCCCCGCTCAATGTGTGTTTCAAAACCGGACGCTGCGAGGATGTCGGCGGCGCGCAGGACGTTGCCGGTCTCCTGGGTCCAGAAACCGACGTGGTGCAGGCGCGGCCCGGGTCCGGTCATGAGCGCGACGTCGTGCACGTTTTGCTTACGATGCAACCAGGTTGCCCAGACGCGCGGCGGATCGTCCTCGGTCTCGGTGTACTCGGAACGGCGGAACCCGAGCACGTTGGCGTACCACGATTCGGCGAAGGTAACGTCCGGCACATGGAGATTGACGTGATCGACCCGCATGATGTGCGCGCCGCGATGCAGATGGAAACGTTGCAACTGCCGCTCGACCCGCTCGATTCGATGATAGAACTCGATCGGGAAGCCGATCGGATCGCGGAAGCGGAATGCGCGCCCCTGCCCGCGTTCTTCGTCCAGTTCCAACCAGCGGGCGGTCAATTGCTGGTCCTGCACGAGCGCGTAGAGCGTTTCGAGGTCTTCGTCGCTCTCCACCCGGTAGGCAATGTGACCCAAACCGGGCGTACTGGCGCGCCGCAGGATCAGGCTATGGTGCTCCCAATCCTCGATGCAGCGGAGGTAGAGACGGTCGTCATCCCGTTCGGTTTCGACGAACCCGAGAAGATCGACGTAGAAGTCGCGGGCGCGTTCGAGATCGGTCACGCGCAGCTCGACGTGACCCGTCTTGAGAATGTTGAAAGGGAAGGACGAGGCGCTCATGGTCTCCGGCCCTATTCCATGCGATCGAGGAAGTCAGCGACGCGGCGCTTGTAAGGCTCTTTGTCGTAGCTGGTGTAGAGTGCGCTCGCCATCCGCACCGGATCGCCGAAGAAGAAGCGTTCATAGAGCACCTGGCGCGAGCCGAAGCTGCTCAGTGCGATATCCCAGGCGAGCCGGAAGAGTTTGACGCGGTTGCGCGCGTCGGTGTTCCGCCCCTGCAAATATTTGTCGATCATCGGCCCGATCGGGCTCTGGAAATCGGCCTCCATCGGCAGTGCCATCAGACCACTGGCGCCGAGCAGGTGCAGAATCTCGATCATTCGGGGGTAGAGCTTCGGATAGAGATTACGCGCGGCATTGAGCGGCGCGAAGGCAGGCGTCATCAGACTCCAGCGGTCGAGATTGGCGTCCGCTTCGGCGGCACGGAGAAAGGCGCGCATCGCTTCGATGTCGATGATGATTTCCGATAGCTTTTCCTGCACATGCTGGAAGCCGTCGATCCCAATGCGATCACCGATGAGCGCGGCCACGCCGAAGATGAATTCCGCCTTCGCCAGATCCTTGACGATCACCTGATGCGCCATATGGACAACGGCGTTCGTCTCTGAAAAGACGCCGTTGCAAAGCTTCATATCGCGATTGATGAAGACACGGTCCCAGGGAACCAGCACATCGTCGAAGACGACGACGGCATCCATCTCCTCGAAACGTGCGCCGAGCGGGTGATCGAAGGTCGAGCGACCGTAGTCGAACGACTCGCGGCAGAGGAATTTCAGGCCCGGCGTATCGACCGGAATCGAGAACGCGAAGGCGTACGGAATCTCCTCGTCGCTGCCACGCAGTACGGTCGATGGGAAGACCTCGATCTCATCGGAGATCGGGCCGAGCGTGGCGAGCATGCGTGCCCCGCGAATGACGATACCGGCATCGGTCTCCTTGACGACGCGCGCCACGATGTACGGATCGGCCTGCTGGCTGGAGCCGACCGAGCGATTGACCTGCGGCGTGATCAGCGTGTGCGTGAGACAAAGATCATTCTCGCGTACGTATTCGTAGTAGTTCTGGATGTTCGTGCCATAGCGCGGATCAGCCTCGGCGAAAAAGCGCGAGGCGGCGGCGAAGGCTGCCAGTCCGGCATTCAGGTAGTCTGGCGAACGGCCGATCATGCCGCCGGAAAAATCTGACCAGTGCTTCATCATGGCGGTGCGTCGTGAGAGATCTTCGAGCGACTTCGGCTGAATGAAGGAGAGCCCGACGCGTTCGCCGCTGGTCGGCGAGACGTAGGTCATGTCGTCGCGCAGCGCCGGATCGTGCTGCATGTCATAGAGCGCGGCGATGTTGCGCGTGATGTTGCGGAAGGCCGCGTGCTCGCTGATATCGCCGAGCACGCGCTCACCATGAATCCAAACCTCACGCGGGTGATCCCGCAGGCCCTGCAGGTACTCAGCTCCGGTTCGTGCGCCCATACTGCCCTCCGTCTAAGTCGTTGTCGACGTTCCTGGTACCGGCACCTGCCGTGCGGTGCGAATCGCGCAGTAGCGGAGTCGAATGGCAGAGCCAAGTAACGCGATCGAAACGAGCGCGATGAGCGGTTGTAGCGGCGCGAAGTAGCTCATGGCGCCACTCGCCCCAAGCGCCAGCACGACGACCTTGTTACAGACCGGACAGCCGACCGCGATGAATGAGAGAAAGCCGCCGGCAGCCAGCTTTCCTTCGTGCAACGGACAGGCGGCTGGCAGCGCGTAGCTGGCAGCGAGAATGGCGGTCAGCATGACGGTGAGCGCGAGGAAGACATAGTCCTGCGGCCGCACCGGCTCCATCCGACTGAACCATGGATTGGGGATGAGGACGGTTGGGATGCCGATAAGGAGCGTCGTGACGAGGGCTGCTCCCAGGCCATAGCTGACCGCTGTGACGCGTGCTTCACGTGGAATAAGAGGGGCCGCGTTCATGCAGGTCATTCCTTCAATTTACGGCCGGTCGCAGGATACGCTCGACTTCAGTCTACGTCGTCATCTCGATCTCACGCAAGCACAGCGACCGCTTCCGCGATAGCGCCGTTCCGGGATGCGATTCCTGGATTATGGAGTCGGGCGGATCGCCGGCCGGATCACCGGCCAGGCATCGGGCGCAAGTGTGGTGGAGAGGGTGCGGAGATTATCGCCTCCGGTGTCGATCGCTTCGAGCGTTGCAGTGTCGCTCGGGCTGCTTGGGAACGAATGGCGCACAAAAAGAATCGATCCTCCATCCGGTGTCCAGGCGGGAAAATCGAACATCTGGCCACCGGTGGCGAAGGTGAGCTGGCGCGCGTTCGAACCATCGGCGTTGACGACGAAGAGTGCCGATCGCTGGTTCGCCATGCGCACGAAGGCGATGTGAGAACCGTCCGGCGACCAGGTTGGACGCCCATCGTGTTCGTCACCGTTTGTGATCTGGGTCAACCCGGTGCCGTCCGCATGAATCGTGTAGAGCACCGAGTAACTCGTCGGGCTGTCGGTCGTCGCGACCGTGAAGACAAGGGTCGTACCGTCGGGAGACCAGGTAGGATTGGTCGCATACCCTCGCAGATTCGTCAGTTGCCTTAACTCGCCGGTTTTCGGCGTCAGGAGCATGATATTGGCACGATCGGATGAGCCACTGGCGAACGCGATCCGGTGGCCGTCCGGCGCCCAGGCGAGCGGGGCAAAAACAGTGCCCGTCTTCGATGGATCGGTCGCTTTGCGGGGGCTGGTGCCGTCAGAATTGATGATCCAGATAGCGGAGTTCGAACCGCCCACACCGATGTAGCTGATCTCGAGATTACCGGGTGACCAACTCGGGGCGATGTCGCGCAGGTTGTCGTTAGTCAGGCGCGCCTCCCGGGTACCGGTCGCGTCGATGCGATAGATCTGCTCATGACCGTCGATGTCATTGACGAAGACGAGCCGTTTGCCATCGGCAGACCATGACACCTGCGTTGTATTCGCGTCTTCGGCGGTGATCTGCCGCAGATTCTGGCCGTGGCTGTCCACGGTGAAGATCTGCGTGCGACCGTTCTGATGTTGCGTGAAGACGATCGTTTGAAGTGGGTTTTGGCTGGCGGTTGCACCATGTAACGGGAAGATGTTGTCCCACAAGACGGCGCCGAATGACACGGCGAGCAGCGCGACACCGAGTACGATCGTGACGATGAACCACGGGTGCCGGATCGGGCGCGCCGTTTTGGCACGACTGGACCATGGCTGGGTCTTGAGTCGTGGGGCATCTCGAACGACAATGGGACGTAAGACCGGCACGTTCATTTCACCATCCCTGCCTGTACCAATATAGCATCCGGAATGGCGTATTTGAACGTGAAGTACTTCATGCAAGATGAACAAATTTTAACCTCGAACATCACTCTATGCATCTTATTGTTGGGCGGGCGCGCCGTGGCTTGGACGTTAAGGAGCACGAACCGATGATCGCTTCTGCACCGATGACGATCGACGACATTCTGAGCCTGAAGCAGGTGGGAAACCCGGAGCTATCGCCCGATCGGCGGAACGTCTCGTATGTGGTCGCCGATGCGGCGCTGGAGGTTGGTGCACCCGCACCGGAGAGCCGCATCTGGATCGTATCGGTCGCCGGAGACGCCGCGCGGCCCGTGACCGCCGGCCCTGGGAGCGATGTGCAGCCGTCCTGGTCACCCGATGGCACGATGCTCGCCTTTCGCTCCGATCGAGAGGAGCGCGGCACCTGGCAGGTGTATCTGCTCGGCCCATTGGGTGAAGCGCGGAAGCTGTCCGATTTCCCGGGCGGAGTATCCAATATTGCCTGGTCGCCGGATGGCGGTCGGATCGCTGCGGTGGTGCGCGATGCAAAACCGGAGCGTGCCGAGGGCGCCGATCATCTGCTGTACGAGGATGAGCCGCGCTACGAACGCGTCTGGCTGATCGATGTGACGAGCGGGGCTGCGCGCCAGGTCACGACCGCTGACGAGCAGATTTGGGAGTTTTGCTGGTCGCCGGATGGCACGGCGCTGGCGGCAATCGCGAGTGCGCGGCCGGAGCGCTGGTCATGGTATCGATCGCGTCTTGTCTGCATCGATCTCGCCGATGGTACGGTCACGACGCTGCACACACCGGACCGGCAGCTCGCCCGGCCGAGTTGGTCGCCTGACGCTAAGCAGATCGCGGTCGTTACCAGCATCTTCAGCGACCCGGGAATGACCGGCGGCGATGTGCTGCTCGTGTCAGCAACGACCGGCGAGACGCGGCGACTCCAGGGGAATGACGCGCGTTCACATTTGAGTCTCCACTGGGAAGCAGATAGTCGCTCGCTCATCACATCCGCCATCGAACAGGGTGAGGCGTCTGTCAGCCAGGTAACGCTCGATGGCGCGACGGAAACGCTCTGGCGTGATCGTTCGTCGTTCGCCAGTTACGGCATGAGCGCGCTCCCGGGCGCGACGCTGATCGCGGCGACCATTGCGACGCCGAATGCACCGGCCGAGGTTTGGGTCGGTGAGGTCGGAGCGGACGTCAGCTGGCGGCAACTGACGCACCACAACGACGAATTCGTCGGGCGGATTCCCGGTGTGGCAGAGCCCATACATTGGACTGCCGCGGACGGTCTGGAGATTCAAGGCCTGCTCGTGCGGCCGACCAGCGTCGCGCGCGATCAGCCGTTGCCGATGGTGACGATGATTCACGGCGGTCCAACCGCGCTCTCGGGTTATGCCTACCCTGCGCAGGGCGTTGCGGCCTGGCTGCCGGAGCTGGTACGGCGGGGCGTGGCGGTCTTTTTTCCGAACGCACGCGGCAGCGCGGGTTGGGGGCTGGCGTTTTCCGAAGCGAACCAGCGCGATTTGGGCGGCGCCGATCTGCAGGATATTCTTTCCGGCATCGATGCCTGCGTCGAACGCGGCATCGCCGACCCCGACCGGCTCGGCGTCTGTGGTTGGAGCTATGGCGGTTATCTGACCGCCTGGATCGTCACGCAGACGGATCGCTTCAAGACGGCTATCGCCGGAGCGAGCATCACGAATTGGCTGTCGTTCCATGGCACGAGCGACATTCCGGCATTCGATGAGTTCTTCTATCGCGCCGATCCGCTTGATGTCGCCGGACCGTATGTGCGTTTCTCGCCGATCTACTCGGTTAACAGTGTCACGACGCCGGTACTCTTTCTGCATGGCGAACGCGATGCCGTCTGTCCGGTCGGCCAGGCGAAGGAGATGTTCCGCGCGTTGCACGAACGTGGCGTTGAGACAGAATGTGTCATCTACCCACGTGAGGGACACCCGATTCGCGAACGTGCTCACCGACGCGATATGTTCGAACGTGGCATAAGCTGGCTCTGTCGTGGACTCGGCTGCGATGACGTATGATGCGCTGTGTGATATATCTCCCGAGTTTGGCCACAGCGCGATCGGAACAAGTTCACTGGTGCTTGAGTCCAACATGACAATGGCAAACTGCTCCCGATGAGGGTGCCGGCTGCCGCTGCGTCGCTGCGCTATCGCGATTTTCGACTCATCTGGTTCGGCCAATTTGTTTCAACGCTCGGTACGCAGATTCAGACGGTGGCGCTTGCCTGGCTGGTCTACGATCTCACTGGATCGGCGGCCGCGCTCGGGGCTGTCGGGCTGGCGCGCGCCATTCCGATGATTCTGTTGTCGCTGTTCGGCGGCACACTGGCCGATCAGGTCGATCGGCGGCGGTTACTCATCGTCTCGCAGAGCATTCTCGCGACGTTCTCGGCGTTGCTGGCGCTCTTTGTCTCGCTCGGCCTGACCGACCTTGCGCTCCTTTATGGCTTCGCGGCGGTGACGGCAGCGGCTTCGGCCTTCGATTCGCCGACGCGGCAGGCGATCATCCCGGCGCTCGTGCCGCGTGACCGGCTGGCCAACGCGCTGACCGTCAACGTCCTGGCCTACAACACTGCGTCGGTCGTCGGACCGGCCATCGGCGGCATCGTGCTGGCGGCGCTCGGCGCCTCGGTCTCCTTCTGGATCGACGCCAGTTCGTTTATCGCGGTCGTGACGGCGTTGCTCATGATGCGCGAACGGCCGGCGGTGCCAGCACCGGTGAGGCGCGGCATTCCGGCGTTGCTCGATGGACTCAGTTTTCTCAAGGATCATTCAATCCTCTGGCAACTTATGCTGATTGACTTCCTCGCCATGCTCTTCGCCTCCACGCTCGGGCTCTTGCCGGTCTTCGCGCAGTCGGTTTTCGATGCCGGTCCGCGTGCGCTTGGCTACCTCTACTCGGCGCCGAGTGCCGGCTCGGTGCTTGGTGCGGCGATCTTCGCCATGATCCCGATGCCGCGCGCACCGGGCCGGGTCGTCGCCATCGCCATCGGTTTTTACGGCCTCGCGCTCGGGCTGTTCGGACTCTCGAACCACTTCGTGCTGGCGCTGCTGTTGCTGGCCGCGGCGGGAATGCTCGATTCAGTGAGCATGGCCACGCGGCAGACGGTGCGACAGCTGGCAACGCCCGACGAGTTTCGCGGCCGCATTGGCGCCGTCTCAAGCATGTTTTCGGCCGGTGGTCCACGCCTCGGTGACTTCCAGAGCGGCCTCGTTGCCAGCCTGATCGGCCCACGAGGCGCTATGGTCTTTGGCGGCGGCGCCTGCTTTCTGATGGCGATGAGCTCCGCCGCCTGGGCGCGACGGCTCTGGACCTATCGCGGCGAAGAAGAGATGGTTTCGCCGGCCGGACAGCCCGACCACACCGTTCGCTCGACCGTTGGTACCGTCCGCGACGACTAGCGCGATTCGACGTATGGGAACTAAACGCGGCCGGCCGGAGTCTTACGTAGAGACGCGGTGATGTACTGCCTGTCGACGAACGGTGCAAAGGTGGCCGGCTATGGCGATGAAAAAGCAAGCGATGCTCATCACAGTTCTCGTTCTCGGTGTGATGACACTGCTGAGCGGGTGCGGAGCGCAAAGCGAACCTGGACCGGGAGGGAGTGTCGCAACGCCGGGAACCCCGGACACTCCTCACTACCTGCCGGATCATCTGAGGATTGTCAGCGATGAACCCGCGCTTCCGCCCCCGGGAGCCACGTTTGCGACGCCTGAAGCGTCGCAACCGGAAGTGACCGTGACCGACGTCGCCCAGGTGCGGCAGCTCTACACCACGATCTACGCTCTGCCCGCCTTACCACAGGATCGGGCGTGCACGGCGGAGCGTGGTCCGCATTACACGTTGACCTTCCTGCAGGGCGAAGCCACGGTGGCCACCGTAGAGTTCCATCGTGATGGCTGCTGGCCGGTGTTTATCGCGGGCGATTCAACGACACGCGAAGGTTCGAAGGCGTTCGTGCAGCAGCTCGACCAGGCGATCATCAGCGCGTCGCCCCTGCTCAAGCCGGACCGTTTCGCCATCGCCACCGCTCCGAATCCGCTCCAGGCACCGCAGAGCGCGCTCATCACGTCCGCGACGACCGCGCAGCAACTGTATGACGCCATGCTGGCGCTGCCCCGATCGGACGCCGGACAGGGCTGCAGCAGTGCACCCTTGCCGACCTACCAGATCGTGTTCTTCAGTGGCGATCAGTCGGTGCCCGCATCCGTAGACAACGGGTGCCAAACGGCAGAGATCAATGGTGGTTACCACTGGCGCGGCGGTCGCTTCGTGACGAACGAGCAATTCCGGAGCCTGCTGCAATCGATCGTGTCCGGAGTAACCCTCGAACCGGCAAAGCCGGACCAGCTCTCACGTGAGATGACCACACGCCAAACCTCCAGCCTTACCGTGGCGGTGAGCGACGATCAACTGGTGCAGGCGCTGTACGATCAG
>CALAGB010000228.1 GCA_937891245.1 uncultured Thermomicrobiales bacterium
ATCGATTTCATGAGCCTGGCCCGCCCAACCGGTGACGCGTAGCGCAGCAAGGAGTGATCCGAGCAGCGCCGCCGGACCGGCACCGGGGATGTCAAGGCACGCGGTGGGTACCTCCTTGGGGATGAGTTTCAGCGTCTTTTTGGCAAGCTCACGGTCTTCTTCGGCAACGAGTGCCAAAACAGAAGTTTGATCCCCACGCTTTGCGAGCCAGTGGTGTCGTCCATGAGCAAAGTTGCGGTAGTCCGCCAGTTGAATGTTCCCGAGCGCGGCCTCAGTGAATTTTGACTCGATGTCTGTGGCACCGACTTTCGTGGCCGATCCATAGAGGACGATCGTCGTTGATCGCTGCCACAGGGCGTCCGCTGCGGCGCGCCAAGTCAGGACCGGTTTGCTCGACGCATCAAGGAGAGGAGCGACGAGATCGGAAACTTCTTTCCAATTTGCCAGGTCGCCGAAGACCGAAACGTAGGCTCGCGCGAGAAGTGTTGAGAAGGCGAGCAGGGAGTTGGTGGCCAGAAATCCATCCTTTCCCGCCGGCGGAGGAAAAACCAAGAGGTCTACGAATGGGTGTCGTTCGCAGATAGCCGTTAACGGGCTGTTGGCGCGCCCGCACAGAACGGCGATTTGACGATGCTCTCGCTCAATAAGTGATTTCGCCGCAGCGTTGATGTCGACATTGGTGCCTCCGGCACTCAAGAGCCATTGGCTGACGGAGGCTTCGAACACGGTATCGACGGCCTCAAGCGGCGTTTGAACAATTCCAGGCTTCCCAGTGTAGGATTGATGCAGCACTACGAGCGCCTGCGCGGCCGTCAGAGACCCCCCAGACCCTATCGCCGCCAGCGCCGAAAGACCCGCAAGCTTGACCGCCCTTTCAAGACCACCAATGTCGGCCGTACTGGCCCATCGAAAAGTCTCTTCCAGCCGCGATATTTCCAGTTCGTATGGCTTTGCCACTTGATTACCCCCAAACCTCTCTGGAACATAACCGGAACACCCTATCACATCCCAGCGAAGTCAATACCCCTTTTGATATCGCCAACCTGGTTCGCGGAGTACATCGCCGTACCCTCGAGACGAATATCAACAGTTGTTTTCGACATTCCTCGTTGCCGCTTGTTAGAATCAGAAAACAATGAGGGCACTCTGGCAAATTGAATGTCAATTGAGTGACGTAACTGCGTATTCCGATCAAATAATTCCCCACGCCCGATACCGGCCCCTTCCCGTCATCTCGCGCACGCCGAGCTCTCCGATCAAATTCAACGCGCCGCGAGGGGATAGGCAGCCACGAGAAGCTGATCGCTCGCTTCGCGGACTTCATCGAGAGACACCAGGGCTCGCCGCGACCGAAGCACTCCCTGCCAGCGAGCGCCGATCGATCTGCGCTGTTCCAGGCCTACTTGCTCGTCATGGAAGCTGCAGACGCCCGCCCTTCAGGAGAATCACGTAGAGGACCAACACCAGCAGCACATTGACGAGAGCGAGGGAGAGCAACGCTGCAAGTGCAGCATGAGCCCCGTATACGTCGATCAGCAACGCGCCGAGGGATGGCACTGCCGCCTGCATGATCAGGCTCGGCATGGCGATGCGACCCATGATCGACGCGTAGCGATCTTCACCGAAGACGGCCAGCGGCAGAGTGCCACGCGCGATCGACTCGATGCCGATACCGGCGCCGTAGAAGATCAGCGCGGCGGCGATGACCGGGAAACCGATCCACAGCAGCCCGACGCCAATCGCCACGAACACCGTGGAAGCAAACTTCGTCCAGATCGGATGATGGAACCGACTGATCAGCATCTCGATCGCTCTGGCGCCGACCTGCGACGGTCCCACGATCGCACCGAGCGCGACGGCGGCCGCAAGCGCGA
>CALAGB010000229.1 GCA_937891245.1 uncultured Thermomicrobiales bacterium
ACGAGCAGACGAGCGTCTCCCAGATGGAGCAGCCGATTCCGGTCGGCACCGGTTCCGGCTTCATTTATGACGATCAGGGCCACATTCTGACGAACAACCATGTCGTGGAAGGCGCTCAGAGTCTGGTCGTGACGCTCCCCGACGGCCGGACGTTCAAGGATAAGGACGTCAAGGTGGTCGGCACCGATCCACAGACCGACCTGGCCGTATTGCAGATCACCGGCAGCAACCTACCGACCGTCAAGCTGGGCAATTCGTCCGAGATGCAGGTTGGGCAGTGGGTAGTCGCCGTTGGCTACGCGCTGGCGCTCGAAGGACAGCCAACCGTGACATCCGGTGTCGTGAGCGCGGTCGACCGCACCGTGCAGGAGCCGGGCAATGACAGCGGCAATCCGTTCCAGCAGCAGCAAGCCGGTCCGTTCCTGTTCGACGTCATCCAGACCGACGCGGCGATCAACCCCGGCAACTCGGGTGGGCCGTTGGTGAATCTCAACGGCGAGGTCATCGGCATCAATACGCTCGAAGCGGGTAGTGCTGAGCCGGGCGTGCAGGCGCAGGGCATCGGCTTTGCCATCGCCATCGACACGGCCAAGAAGATCGCCAATGAGATCGTCACCACCGGGCACGCGACACACCCGTTCGTTGGCGTCAACTATCTCGCGCTTTCGCCGGCCGCCGCGGCGCAGTTGGACATCACCGCTACGCAGGGCGCCTTGATCGAGAGCGTCGTCAATGGCTCGCCGGCCGAAAGCGCCGGTTTGCAGAAGGGCGACGTCGTAACGAAGATCGACGGCACGGAATTGAAGACCGAATCAGCCTTCGCCGAGATTATCGACAGCCATGAACCGGGTGACGTCGTCAGTCTCACCGTGGAACGAAACGGTCAGGAGATGACGATCAAGGTCACCCTCGGGACGCGCCCTTCCTCGTAAGGCGCACAACAGCGAATTCACAAAGGCGCGGCTATCCAGCCGCGCCTTTCGCGTTGGGTGGCCCAGCCTACTCCGCAAGCGATGAGAGAGGCGAGCGATGAGGTGAGAGCCGCCGAAATAGCGTATCGCCTGCCGCTCGGCCCGGCGCAGGAGCGGGTTCGGCAGGTAATCGTAACCGCCCGGCGGCAGAGCGATATCGCCGCCGTAGTTCAGCTTGTAGTACGAGCGGCCATGTTGTTCGGGAGTCACGCTGCCGCTGCCGTCGAGCACCATCCGCGCCAGGGCCGGGTCGATGCCCTCCAGAAGGTACGGGTTCGGCAGATTAAGGTGAGGCAAAACAAAAACCGCGCCGGGCGGCGCGGTTTACGCGTCGGGTTGATCTCTGATATTTAGGCCGAGCGATCGAAGGCGCGCTCACCCGCCCGGATCTCAACCGTCGTGCGGTTCTGGAACGGCGGGATGACGCAGACGAAGTGATCGCCATAGGCGCAGTACGGGTTGTAAGCATAGTTGAAGTCGATAATCAACGTGCCGCGCGGCGTCTCCTGCGGATCGACATAGCGCCCCGCACCGTACGTTTCGTGGCCGGCCGTTCCATCGCGGAACGGCAGGAAATAGCGGCCGCGCCCCTGCTCGCGGAAGACGACGAAGCGCACCGTCTCGCCCGCGATCGGGATCTCCACCCAGCCGGCCGGTATATACGTCTTCGCCTCGTCGGTGCCGGTACCGACTTCAATCGGCGCCAAATCCAGCGTCGCCTCTTCCAACGTCACTTCAAAGCGGAGCGCCGGATCCTCCGGATAATAGTCGAGCGCCGAGAACGACGCTTTCTGCTCGGGAATCAACGGTGAATTCTGGTGTTCCCGAAAATACGAATCGCGATTCGCCCGGAACCGCCCCAGCCGGGATGTCGCCTGTGTTGCCATTGCGGCCCTTCCATGTTCGCTGTCGGATGACCGATCTCTGCTGCCCACCACCTTCATTTTACGACAGCACGCCAGAGTACGTACGACCACCGGCATACTGGTCGGGATGACAAGGTGGGGAGGGATGGCCTGGATCCTCGATTGCACTTCGTACCAATTTCAGGCGGAGATGTCACAAAAACGACACGTCATGCACTATGTAGAGTGAAGGGGGGGAAGACGAGCGTGCCTCACTCCGCCGCCAGGGCATGGGAACTTGGCCAGTCGGATGTCGAACTGATCGCGGCGGCCCGCTCGGGTTCGACCCTGGCCTTCGAGGTGCTCGCCGACCGTTATTACCTGGTCATTCAGCAGTACCTTATTCGTCAGACCGGTGATCCGGAACTTGCGGCCGATAGCGAATTCCGGAGGATCGCCCCCTGATCGCCTGGCTCTACCTGATCGCGCGCAACAACCTTCGTCCGATCCGACGGCAGCAACGACGCTTCCAGTTCCTCTCGATCGATCGACTGCTGCGGACGATCAGCGCCTCCTTCCCGGCGTTGCACCAGCGTGACATCGCGCTTGATGCCGGCGATCAGGATCTGATCCAACAGACGCTCAACCGGCTCGCACCAGCGGTCCCTGCTGACACCATCGCTCATTCCAAAAGTTCCTTCCTCCCCATCCTTCCTCAGTTGGCCGCCTGGGCTGTCCCCGCACCCAGGCGGCTCCCTCTTTAACGGGAGATTGCGAACGCGCTCTTGACGGCATGCCCTCGCCGCCCTACGCTTCCCGCAAACCGGCACGATCGAACGCGCGGGCGTCATCGCGGCAGGTCAGTCTGGCCAGCCGGAGCAGCACGCGCTCGCGCGAAGAACCCGATGGAGCACCCTCCATGCCTGTCTCGGTGAAACATTCGCAACTGATTTATGATGCGCTGAAAGCGTGCGACGTTCAGCTCGTCTCGGCGCTACCGGAAACCTGGCTCGTCCATCTGATCCATATGGCCGAGGACGATCCGGAGATGACGCTTGTGCGGCTGGCGAAGGAAGAGGAAGGCGTCGGCATTTCGGCCGGGGCGCATCTGGCCGGGGTCAAATCGGCGATGCTGATGCAGAACCACGGCTTCCTGGCCAGCATCAACGGCATTGTCTCGCTGGCGCACCTCTACCACATCCCACTGCTCATGCTGATCAGCTACCGCGGCGAATTCGGCGAGCGCGATCCCTGGCAGACCCAGGGCGGCATGTCGACCGAGCCGCTCTTACGCAGTCTCGGCATCCCCTACGACCGGCTCGACGATCCGACGCACGTCGCCTCGCGCATCGCCAAGGCGCAGACGCTGGCCGAATCGTCGCTCTCGCCGGTGGCGTTGCTGCTCGGCCGTGATTTGATGTGGGAGGACTAATGCTGCGTATCGACGCCATGCGGGCGATCTATCCCGACCTCGAACAGTGCGTCGTCGTGACGATCATGGGCGCCGTCTCGGCCGAATTGCAGTCGATCGGCCACCGCCCCAACTTCTTCTATCTCCAGCACGCCATGGGGCTGGCATCCTCGATGGGCCTCGGCATCGCGCTCAGCCGCCCAGAACTGCCGGTCGTCGTGCTCGATGGCGACGGCTCGATTCTGATGAACCTCGGCAGCCTGACAACGCTGGCACGTTATCGCCCGAAGAACCTGATTCATGTCGTCTTCGATAACGAGAGCCTGCTGTCGGTCGGCGGCTTCCCGACCGCGACCTCGACCGGCAGCGACATCGCCGAGATGGCGGCCTCGGCCGGCATCCCCAACACCTGTAACGTCGACAACCTCGGTGCTTTTACCGATTCATTTGCCACGGCCCGCGCGGCGGGTGAACTGTCGACGATCGTGGCCAAGGTCGAGGCAAAGGGGCCGCCGGTCTTCCTGACCGACCTGCCGTTGCTGGAGAATCGCTTCCAGTTCCAGCGCCATCTACGGAATCTGCGCGCGACCGGCTAGCCGGTGCAGCAATCGACAAGGAGTGTCCGATGTCTTCTCTCCTGAATGACCTGGTTGCGGCCCTCTCGAGCGGTCAGCTCCGTGTGATCGATCTGACGCAGCCGCTGGAACCGTCCACGCCGGTCATCGAACTGCCGCCGATGTTCGCACCCTCGCCCGGCTTTTCGATCGAACAGATTTCGCGTTACGACGAGGCCGGCCCAGGCTGGTACTGGAACACGATTCAGCTTGGCGAGCACACCGGCACGCATTTCGACGCACCGGTCCACTGGGTGACCGGCAAGGATCTGCCGAACAACCCCTGCGACACGATTCCACCAGCACACTTCGTCGGCCCCGCCTGCGTCATCGACGTCTGTACCCAATGCACCGAGAACTCCGACTATCTGCTGACGGTCGACGACCTGCTTTCCTGGGAAGCGGAACATGGCCGTGTGCCGTCCGGCGCCTGGCTGCTGCTGCGCACCGGCTGGGCCGAACGCACTGACCCGAAGGAGTTCTTCAACGTCGACGAAAACGGCGCGCATACACCCGGGTTCGATCAGGCGACGTCGCTCCTGCTGGCGACCGAGCGCGATGTGCTCGGTGTCGGCGTCGAGACGGTTGGCACTGACGCCGGTCAGGCTGGCACCTTCAACCCAGCCTTCCCCAACCACGCGACGATGCACGGCCACGGCAAATACGGCCTCACCAGCCTCTGCCATCTCGACCAACTGCCGCCGACCGGCGCCGTCCTCATCGCCGCGCCGCTCAAGATCGTCGACGGCAGCGGCAGCCCGGTACGGGTGCTGGCGATCGTGGAGGGGTAACGAGCAGCCCTCACCCCCAGCCGGTCCCTCTCCCGAACTCCCTCCCCATGGGCGGGAGAACCATCTCTCAATTCTGGGAGAGGGGAGGAATCGAGCGGCTTAAGCCACGCTTATCCCCTTCCCCCTACACACGCAGCATGGAACACGACCAACTTCCCCCAAGACACCTCTCTCCCGTCGCGAACGGGAGAGGGGCCGGGGGTGAGGGCCTCCCCGACTACCCGTATGCCCCCAATATCGCCTCCACCTGCTCCTTTATCGCCACAATCAGCTCCTCCGGAGATTCGACGATCGCTTCGGTGCCGACCGGCAGGAGCTGGGCGGCGAACCAGGTGACTTCGGAGGCAGGGATGTTTCCTTCGATGACACCGCCGGAACTGGTTTCGCGGATGTCGTCGAAGAGGGCGCGCAGGTTGAAGTTCTTGAGGCCACGCCGTGTCACGCGGATACGGAGCGGCAGGCCGCTGCCGTCGTCGTGCTCGACGATATCGAACCAGTTGTCGAGCGAAATATGCTCCGGTCGCTCGAACCCTTCGACGCGTTCCAGCGTCAGTATTCGATCAACGCGCAGCGAGAGGTTACGATCGCGCTTGTCGTCGTGGCAGGCGCAATACCAGTAGCCATCCGAGGCGAAGAGGCCGAAGGGAAAGATCACGCGGGTCGAGTGCCCCGAGCGGCCGTCGTAGTCAATCCGCAGGTGCACGCCGTCGAGCGCGGCCTGCAAGAGATCGGGCAGGAACGGGACATCGGTGCGCGGCGGACGGCTGATGATCGCCACGTGGCGCCGCAGCCGGTCAAGCTCCTGCACCGTTTCGGCCGGCAGCGCTGCGCGAAGGCGGGTCACTGCCGAGAGATTCTGTTCCGAAAAGGGCGATTGGGCGTAGCGCAAGAAGCCTTCGTAGGAGATCAGCATGCCGAGCGCTTCGTCGACTGTGAGCGAGAGCGGCAAGAGACGGCGATCGCGAATCAGCGAATAGCCGCCGCCGGGGCCGGGCCGCGAGGCGAGCGGCACGCCCATCTCCGACAGCGCCAGGAGATCGCGCTGCATCGTGCGACGAGAAACGCCGAATTCCTCGGCCAGCTCATCGACCGAGAAACGCGCTTTGGCTTCCAGCCGGAGCAGTAGCTCCAGAATACGGGTCGCGCGCGACATGCCGTCCCCGTCCGCGAATTCGTGACGCGATCTGTCACCATTGTACGTTATTCTGGAACACGAGCGCCGATCACGATCCGTCGAAAACCGGCGCTCCGGTTGATTTCTGTTCTGAGAGGAGCCAAATCGTGCTCACGCACGCCAACCTCGATGCGGCTGAAACTTTCATCTGGAATACCGCCCGCGTCATCGATCGTCGTCGCTTCGAGTACCTCTTCAAAAACGGTGAGGCCGAGCCGGTCGTCGATGCGCTCCGCGCCTATCGCAACACCGATGGCGGCTTCGGCCACGCGCTGGAGCCGGATGATCGTGGTTCCGAGAGCCAGCCGCTTCCCGCGCTCACCGCACTGCACCTACTCGACGAGGCCGGGCACTTCGATGACCCAATGGTGGCCGCATTGCTCGATTGGTTCGTCGCCAACAGCACGCCGGATGGCGCCCTGCCGAGCGGCATACCGACCGCGCGCGACTACCCGCATGCGCCCTGGTGGAACATCCCCGAAGGGGAGCCGGCCGGCTCCCTGCTCATGACGGCCAACATCGTTGGAGTGTTGCTCAAACATGATGTCCAGCATCCGTGGGTCGAACGGGCATCCGCCTTCTGCTGGCAGGCGATCCACGCGATCGAGACGTCACACCCGTATGAGGTCGAAGGGATGCTGGCATTCCTCGATCATACCCCCGAGCGCGCTGAAGCCGAACGTGAAGCCGCGCGACTTGGCGAGATCGTCGACGCGCAACAACTCGTGGTCCGCGATCCCGAAACCGCTTCGCCCGATGCGTCGGTCGGCTACGGTCCTGGTGAAATTCACACGCCTCTGAACTACGCGACGCGACCAACGAGTCTCGCGCGTCGCTGGTTCAGCGACGCCGAAATCGATCACAATCTCGATCTCCGCGAACGCGAGCAGCAGGAGGACGGCGGCTGGATGTTCAACTGGGGCCAGTGGAACGCCGCCTCCACCCTCGCCTGGCGCGGCGCGCTGACCGTCGACACGCTGGCGCTACTGCGCGCCTACGGACGAATGGAGTAGCCGGTGACGACGAATATCAAAACGAACGTGATCGAGATCGGCGAGGCCGAACGGCAACGGCGCCTGGCCGCCTGGGGCCAGACACCGGAGGAGCGCATCGATGGACCGGATGCGGGCCGCGCCATGATCGACCGGCTCGGCCTGGTGACCCTCTTTCCGGTCTCGTCCGAGATCCCCAATCTCTACCACGCTTTCATGGGCGATCCCGACGCGACGACCGATTCCGGCCACAGCTCTCCGTCCGGCGAGGTCTATAGCTGGCGCTGGACGCTTGGCGGGCAACAGGCCGCCTTCTACGCCACGATCGTGCGCAACCGGCCAACCTGGGTCAGCTGGCCGCTGCTGCCAGCCATCCTGCGCCTGCGCGGCGAACTCCGTTCGGCCGAAGAACTCTACGACGCGGGCGAGATCTCAGCCAACGCCCTGCGCATCGGCGAAGCGCTCGAGGAAACAGGCACTCCGCTGGCGACCGCCGATTTGCGCCGTGCAGCCGGCTTCCCAACCGGCAAAGAGCAGCGCGCTGCATACCTCAAGGCGCTGGACGAACTTGATCGGCGGCTGCTCGTTGCCAAAGTCTTTTCGCCCGGGTCAACCGACATGAGCCACGCGCTGGTGCGCGTCCGCTATCCGGAGGCGTCGGCCGCCGCCGAGCAGCTGACGCGTGAGGCGGCGCTGGCGCAACTGCTGGGGCTCTACCTGCCGGCCGCCGGTTATGTCGCGCCCTCGACACTGGCCAAGCAACTCGGCCTGCCGGAGCCTGAATTACGCTCGACGCTCGACCGCTTCGTCGCCAGCGGCGATCTCGCACCAGCGAAGCTCGAAGGACAGCGAGGTCAGTGCTACGTCTGGCAGGGAGGAAGCGCCGCTACGATGACTTCTTCCAGTTCTTGATGTCCCAAACGTCAGTCGCCCAGGGGGTCGGCTCGTAGCCGGTCAGACTCTTGGCCGCCGCCGCGACGTGGTTGCGGGAGACCATGCCGATGTCGGCCACATCTTTGACCACCAGATCCTGCATCTGCAGGAAGATCTGGATTGACTTATCTTTGTCGACCTCCTTGGCCGCCTGGGCGTAGAGCGCGTTGAAATCGGGGTTCTGGTACCGCTGAATATTGCGCCCCGACCAGCCGTTCTCCTTCTGCGCAATATCGGTCGCCGGGTTAGCGGAGAGATAGCGCAGGTACCAGAGCAGCGGGAAGACGCCGGCGGTGTTGCTCTCAATACCGAGGTCGCAGTAGAGATGCTGGAACGAGTCGTCGTTCCCGGCATTGAAGTAGACGCTGGCGTCAATCGCCTTGATCTCGCAAGCGATGTTCAGCTTCTGCAACGCCGCCTTAATGATCTCCTGCTCTTTCTGGCGCAGATCGTTGGTCGAAGCGGTGAAAAGCCAACTCATCTTGCGTCCGTTGAGCGTGCGGATACCGTCGGAACCGGGAGCGGCCCCAGCATCGTCGAGAAGCTGCTTGGCTGCGTCGAGGTCGAATTTCCAGGTGATGTCCTTCGGCATGTAGAGCGGATTGTTATTGAGCGTGTAACCGGTTTCCTTTCCGCCCGGTCCATAGAGTTGCTTGGCGATCACGTCGCGTTGAATGGCGAGCGCCAGCGCCTGACGCACCTTCAGTTCTCTGAAGTGCGGATGGGGAGTCTGATAGTACGACTTCTGACCGTTCGTTTCGGTCTGCGGATCGGTGTGGTTGATGACCAGCTTTTCCGTGCCGCCACCCGGCCAGGTGACAAAGGTGCCCTTCCCGCCTGACTCCATCGATTGCAGCACCGTCGACTGCACCTGAAGATTCCAGGCCCAATCGGCCTCGCCGCTCTGCATGACGGCACGCGCCGCGCTCTCGGCCGAACCGCCACCCTTGATGATGACGCGATCGAAATATGGCTTGCCTGCCTCATAGTAGTCGTTGTTGATTTCGAAGACGACTGAGTCGCCGGGTGTGAAGTTGCTCACCTTATAGGGGCCGGTACCAATCGGCTTGAGATTGAATGGCGCCGTGGCAGCCTTTTCGCCAACGAAGTCCTTCAGAATATGCTCCGGCAGAATCTGCCCGGCCGCACCGGTAAACGGTGTATACCAATCTGGCGTTGGATTCTTGAAGTTGATCCGTACCGTGTAATCATCGACCGCTTCGACCGTGTCGACGCTCTTGTAGTAGCCGATGGTTGTAGCGGCGCTCTTTGGGTCGCTCAGATACATAAAGGTGAAGACGACGTCGGCCGAGGTGAACGGCTCACCATCGTGCCACTTGACGTCTTTGCGCAACTGCCAGGTCACACTGGTGCCGTCGGCGGCAAGGCCCCCGTTATCGGCGCTCGGAATCTCAGCGGCGAGGAACGGGACCGGTTCGGTCTGATTATTGAAATCAGCCAACGGTTCGGCGTAAACACGCACCGAGCCGGTGTCCTTGTCGGCCAGCGAGAGGTGCGCGTTAAGAATCACCGGTGCCTGCCACCAGAGTATATTCAGGTCGCCGCCGCCACCACGCGCGGCCGTTGGAGTCGCCGCTTCGGTTGCCAATGGTGTGGCCGATCCGGTCGTGGCACTGGCCACCGGGCTGCCGGCTGACACTGACGCAGTGGAGGAAGATATCGCGGTGTTGGCAGCTGTCTCGGCCATGGTCGCGACCGGCGTTGTTTTCGAACCGCCACCGCAGGCGGCAAGGAGCGACGCGATCGCCGGAGCGCTCAACCCGAGCGCCACCGCGCGCCGAAGCACGTCACGACGCGAAAGCTGTCGCAGTCGTGCGCGAGTCATCAGTTCGTCAAACGCCTCGTGCTGCGTCTCCACCCCATGCCCTCCCTTTTGCATACTCGATTCATACGCCGCAGGACCGCACGGCTCGGCCGGTACGTTCACTTCGACGCATACCTGGGATCTATATGGTTGAGCGGATTCACCGCTCACCAGTCTTGCTCTTCTGTGCTACTGTAACGAACGAATTTGGGATTTGTCAATTCTCACTGAACAAATTGAGTAGTCGCGCTCGTGTGGAGAGGACGGCGATGACGGAAGATTCGATTGACGCGGGCGTTGGCAAAAAGATCCGAGAGATCCGGACTCAGCGCCGTATGAGCCTAACGCGTCTCGCCGAGCGCACCGGCGTTAGCAAAAGCCTGGTGAGTCAGGTCGAACGCGGCGTGAGCAATCCGTCGTTGCCGGTGCTGCGTGCGCTGGCGCAGGCGCTCGACGTGCCGCTCTTCACACTCTTCGTCGAGGACGATCTGCGCGACGGATTGGTACGCCATGATGAGCGACAGCAATTGCGCATACCTGGCTCGAATATCGTGCGGGAGCTGCTTGTTCCCGATCTCCATCGCCAGATGCTGTTAGTCGCGGCCCGCTTTAATCCGGGGGACGCCAGTTCGTTCGATGGGACGAGTCATCGTGGCGAGGAATGCGTGGTCGTCATTTCGGGGAGCATCGGTATCGAGGTCGGATCGACCCGCCTCGTGTTACATGCCGGTGACAGCTACTACTTTAATTCTGAACTATCACATGTCATCTATAACCCAACTGACGAGCCGGGGGAGATCATTGCCGCGATCAGCCCACCAGCTCGCTCACGTCCCGACTGACTAAGATTATTCGCGACACATCAAGAGGTCGTGGCTCACGCATTCTTGCACGATTTAAATATTCGCTTAAATAGTGCATCATGCATCGTGTAAGTTGATGACGTCACTCAGCGGCAAATACGCTAGCCGGAGAGGCGCATGTTCGATTCCATCTTTACCACCGCCGTGAACAACCACGACGCCACGGAACATCTCATCGAAAATGTCGAGCCCATCCTCCAGCCGTAGGAAGTAGAAAATGAGCTCCTCACCCCGCACGCGCCGGCACCGCTCGACACGTTCCACGCCGGCGGTGAGGCGGCGACGCTGGCACTGGCGGAACTCGCTGGCATCGATGCCACCAGCGGAATATGATGCGTAACCTCATCGAACACCGGACATCCCTCGTTCGCGCCGTACTCGCACGGCCGTGAACCAGGTGACGTGACGGAGAGCCCGACGCGAAAGGAGGATTGTGTGGCGCGAACATCGAAGAAAGAGAAGGCATGACCCACGAACGGATCGTCGATAGGGCGTCGCACGCCTTTCGCGCCAACGGCGTCGGCGGCACGAGCATTCCGGCATCGTATTCTCCGGGCGTGCCGGACCTTCTACACCGTGGCGTTCGCGACGTCACCGGCAACCATGGAGCACGCAGACGATCACCATGCCATAGATTAACGGGCGTTTCTCTCTCTTGATAGTCGCTATCATTTTTCGGGATACTCCCTTGTTGGTAGTACTCTGGAAAGGTGGTGACTGCTATGACTCTCTTTGGATCACGCAAATGGTGGGCACTGGCCGCGCTCGCCCTGGTCACACTGGCGGTTGGGGTCGATGGCACCGTCATCAATATCGCCCTGCCGACGCTCGCGGATGATCTCCATGCCTCCAACACGCAACTCCAATGGTTTGTCGACGCCTATCTCCTCGTCTTCGCGGCGCTGCTCCTGCCGGCCGGCCTGCTCGGCGATCGCTTCGGCCGCAAGAAGATGCTGATCGTCGGTCTCGTCATCTTCGGCGCCTCGTCGGCCGCCTGTGCTTATGCCACCTCGGCCGGCACCTTGATCGCCGCACGGGCGGTGCTCGGGCTCGGTGGTGCCTTCCTGATGCCGCTCTCGCTGGCGGTACTCCCGGTGCTGTTCACGCCGGACGAACGGCCGAAGGCGATTGCCGTCTGGGTGGCGGCCGGCGCCGTTTCGTACCCGATCGGCCCACTGCTCGGTGGCTGGCTGCTCAGCACCTATTGGTGGGGTTCGGTCTTCCTGATCAACGTGCCGGTGACGATTCTGGCGGTGATCGCGGTGCTGGCGCTCCTGCCGGAATCACGCAGCGAGGAACGCCCGCGTATCGACACGCTCGGGGTGCTCGCCTCCAGCCTCGGACTGGCCGGACTGACCTACGGCGTCATCGAGGCGGGAGCCAAGGGCTGGGGAGCCGCCGGAGCGCTCGTCCCGCTCATCATCGGCGTCGTGGCGCTGGTCGCCTTCATCCTCTGGGAACGGCGTCTGACTGCCGCTCCACAGGGCAAGCCGCTCATCGACCTCGCGCTTTTCCGCTCGGCGAGTTTCACTTGGGGCACGTTGCTGGCGACGATCGTCTCGTTCGCCATGTTCGGCGTCATCTTCGTCGCACCGCAATATTTCCAGGCGATCAACGGCACTGATGCGCTCGGCACCGGCGTTCGCCTGCTCCCGCTCATCGCCGGTTTCCTGATCGGTGCGGGACTGGCGAATCGCGTGACGCCGCGCGCCGGCGCCAAACTGACGGTCGCCATCGGCTTCGCGCTGCTGGCGATCGGACTCGGCATGGGCGCGCTCACCAGCGTGTCGAGCGGTTATGGCTTCACGGCAATCTGGACGACGATCGTCGGCCTGTCGCTTGGTTTCGTCATGCCGGCTGCCATGGATGCCGCTCTGAGCGCGCTCTCGGCGGAACGAAGCGGGGTCGGTTCGGCCCTTATCATGGCCCTGCGTCAGGTGGGTGGTGTCTTTGGCGTGGCGTTGCTCGGTACGATGCTTAATTCCGCCTATCGCGGTCATCTCAACCTGCACGACGTTCCGGCACCACTGGCCGGTACCGTCGAAAAGAGCGTAACGGCCGGAACGGCTATCGCCGAACAACTCGGCTCGACGGTGCTGCTCGCCTCGGTTCGTTCCTCCTTCGTCTACGGCATGGACGTCATGCTCGGCGCCTGCGGTATCGTCGCCCTCGTCGGGATCGTGCTCACGCTCGTCTTCCTGCCCCGACTGTCAGACGCCGCAGACGAATCGGCATCCGAACGAGTAGGATTGGAGCATGAAACCGTTGTCTGACGATGGCCAACCTCCACTTGGCTTGCGTGAGCGCAAGAAAATGAGAACGCGTGCCGCGATTCGGCGGCACGCGCTCAAGCTCTTCCGGGAGCAAGGCTTCGCCAACACCACGATTGACCAGATCGTCGATCCGCTGGAAATCTCCCAAAGCACCTTCTTCCGCTATTTCCCGACCAAAGAAGATGTCGTGTTGGAAGACGATTTCGATGTGCTGGTGATCGATGCCTTGACGCGCCAACCGGCCGAATTGGGTCCGCTCACGGCTCTGCGCACGGCGATTCAGGAGGCGTTCGCGACGTTATCGCCCGACGAACTGGCTGAAGAGCGCGAGCGCGAAGCCTTGATCATGGCGACGCCCGAGCTGCGCTCGCGGATGCTCGACGACTTCGGCCACACGATTCAGTTGATTGGCGATCTCTTTTCCGAACGGCTCGGCCGCGCGCCGGATGCGTTCGCCGTGCGCGTCTTCTCCGGCGCGCTCATCGGCGCCATGCTCGCCGCCACCTTCACCGCAATCGAAGACCCCAACGCCGACCTGCTCGCGCTGCTGGATCAAGCATTCGGCTACCTCGAAGCGGGTTTGCCCCTGTAAGAAAAAACTCACGCGGAAACGCAGAGGTTTTATAGATTCACCTCTGCGTCTCTGCGGCTCTGCGGCTCTGCGCGAGCTATTCGGTCTTAGTCGTGCTCGCCGACACCGACGAGGTCGGCTCCGCGCGACGGCTCGCGGCCGTTGGCCGTGGAACCGGCCGGTGCGGTTGCTGGCTCGATGCGGCGCATCGAGGCGGCCGCATCCGAATCGCGGATGAGGAAGGCGGCTCCGATACCGAGCAAGGCAACGAGCGCCGAGGCGAGGAAGGCGTCGTGATAGCCCATCAACGTCGCGTGCTGCGTCGCCGCCTGAATCGCGGCCTGCCCCGTCACGCCCTGCACCGCCGTCGCGACGTGCGATTGCACGCGGTCAACCAGCACCGTCGCCATGACGGCGACACCGACTGACGCGGCCACTTGCCGGTTCGTGCTGAAGAGCGCTGAGGCACGACCGGTATCGGCCTGGCTGATCGTGGCATAGGTCGCAGCCTGCATCGGTACCATGCCGATTCCCATTGCCATACCGCGCAACAGCATCAGCCCGCGAATCCACCAGAGGCTGGTGTGCAGCCCGACGAGCAGGAAGAGCGACGAAACGATCGTGATCATCACCATACTCGCGATGATCATGCGCCGCGGCCCGACGCGCGGATAGATGCGGCTCGACACCTGGGCCACGGCCGCCATACCCATTGCTTGCGGGAAGGTCGTCAGGCCCGATTCGAAGGCCGAGAGTCCAAGCAAGTCCTGCAGGAAGAGCGGCAGGAGAAAGAGCAGGCCCATCATGGCGCCGAAGATGGCAAAGACGACCAGGTTGCCGTTGCGGAACATCCGGTCGCTGAAGAGCCGCAGCGCCAGCATCGGCTCGCGCTTCTTCAGTTCAACTACCACCATCGCGATCAGGAAGGCGACTCCCGCAACGCCGGTGCCCCAAACCTTGGTTGACGTCCAGCCCGATGTCGGACCCTGCGAGAGGGCGAAGAGCGTTAATGGTAAACCGATCGCACCGAGAAAAAATCCGGGAATATCGAAGCTGCCGACGCTCTTCTCCTGATGCTCTTTCAGCACCAGCAGGGCAAAGATAAAGCCGAGAATGCCGACTGGCGGATTGATGTAGAAGATCCAGCGCCAGCTTGCATGGTCGATCAGCCAGCCGCCGAGAATCGGTCCGACGGTCGGCGCGATGGCGGTTGGAATGACGAGCACCGCCGAGGCGGTGGCGCGCTCGTGCGGGGGGAAGGCGCGGAAAAGCATCGCCGTGCCGACCGGCGTCATCATGCCGCCGCCAACACCTTGCAAGACGCGGAAGAAGATGAGCGAATCGATGCTCCAGGCGATACCGCAGAGGGCCGACCCGAGCGAGAACATGGCCAGCGCGAAGAGGAAAACCCGCTTCGTGCCGAAACGATCACCAACCCAGCCAGATGCCGGAATCCAGACGGCCAGACTGAGCAGGTAGGCGGTAATGACCCATTCGAGTGTCGTCGTCGAGGCGTGGAACTCTCGTCCCAGGGTCGGCAGGGCGACATTGACGATCGTCGAATCCATAATGTCCATGAAGAGACCGGAAACGAACACGATCGCGACGAGCCACTTATAATCGAGAGATCTGATTTTCAACCGGTCACCCCGTCCCGATGAAAGAACTTCGCGCCCTCATCACCTGTTTTCCGCGTCCCGGCAGGGAAAACAGGTTACGAGCGCGCGCCGTATACTAACTAACCGGTCAGTTAGCCCGCGCAGTATATCAACCGTTCAGGCACGGTCATCCTGTTCGGTTGGACAGGGAAGGACCGGAAAAAAGGACAACGCGAAGCTCGTACTCACGTGCGCAACGCGCCAGCGGGCTGCATTCCCTGCCGGTCCCTTCCACGAATCTGTCACCATTAGCCTGAATCGTGAACTTAATCGGGCCTCGTCGCTACTAAGGTGATGGAGGCGTGATTGACGTGGAGCACGCGATAACCGTGGTGAACAGATGGACACGCGAGCGGGGCGGCGACGGCGAGAGCGAGATCGTCGCACGTATCGCGAACGGAGAACGGCAGGCGCTCGATACGCTGTATCAGCGCTACGCGCAGCCGCTCTTCGGCTACCTCCTGACGCTCACCACCGATCACGGGCTGGCCGAAGAGATTCTGCAGGATACGTTCGTGGCCGCCTGGCGCGCGGCCGAGCGCTTCGAAGCGCGTTCGTCGGTCAAGACCTGGCTCTTCGGCATCGCCCGGCGCCAGGCGCACAACAGCCTGCGACGTCGCGACCTCACAGTTACCGGCGACGTGGGACTCGACCAACGACCGAGCGACGGGCCGGGGCCGGAAACGGCGCTGTTGCGAAACGCCGACCAACAAGCGCTCAATGACGCTATCGAGCGCTTGCGACCGGTCCATCGTGAGGTGCTGCTGCTCGCCTTCGTTCATGAACTCTCCTACGCCGAGATGGCCGACCTGCTCGATGTCCCGCTCGGCACGATTCGCAGCCGCCTGAGCAACGCCCGGCGCCTCCTACGCGACATCCTCGAAACCGCGGAAACGGAGCGATGACCATGTTCGATGATGCGCACATCATCGATCTGCTACCGGCCTACCTGAATCAGCGTCTCGGAGCGAACGACCGCGCACGCGTCGAAGCGCACCTGCGCGATTGTCCGGCGTGCCGGGCCGAGCTGGATGCATGGCGAGCGATCGCCTCGGCTACGCGTCAACTTGCGTCAGTCGCGGCACCGGCACCCGATCTGCTCGGTGCGATTCACGCGGTACTCGATCGCGACGAGGCGATGCAACCAGGGCTCGACCAGATCGATGTACGGTCGTTCCGCTATCTCTGGCAACTGCTACGGGGGCAGGCGCCACTGGTGCGGCGTGGCATCTGGCTCGCATCCGGACTGACAACCGCGCTCGGCGTGCTGGTCGCCATCGCTACCCTGCATCAGTCGATCGGCTCGTTCACGCTCGCACTCATCGCGCCGGTCGTCGCCGCTTTCGGCATGGCCTTCATCTATGGGCCGGAGAATGACCCATCGCTGGAGATCGCAATGTCTACGCCAACCTCGCCGCGCCTCGTGCTGCTCAGTCGACTGACGCTCGTCTTCGGGTACGACCTGCTGCTGGCGCTCATCGCCTCGCTGCTGCTCTCGATGGTTCACGGCTTCACGCTCTGGGCGCTCATCGAACTCTGGTTCGCGCCGATGCTCTTTCTGTCAGCGCTGGCGCTGGCCGCTTCGCTCGTCTTCAGCCCGCTGGTCGCGATGGTCGGCGCACTTATTCTCTGGGGTCTGCGCCTGGTGCAGATGAGCAGTACGATGCGCAACGACCCCGCACCTTCCACCGACGTGGCGCAGGTGTTCGGTCTGCCCGCGCTCAACCCGTACCTGCTGGCGCTTGGTCTTGCGTTGCTGGTGTTCGCCATTGCCTACGTGCCACGCCAGGAACGCTTTAGTCTGAATGAAACGACAATGGGCCAATGATGAAGCATCTCGACTGGGTCCGTTATGAAGCGCGCCGCGTCGGCCTTGCCGGGCTGCTGACGCCGCTTTTGATCATGCTTGCCTTCAGCGGCTTCGGGCTGCTGATGCGCGCGAACGGCGTTTCGCCCGATCGCTCCACGCGCGCCGTCGTCGCCGGTCTGGAGATCGGCGTCGCTACGGCGGCCGGGCTAATCTCCGCTACGCTCGCCTCCTCTGACTCGCTGCTCGAACTTCATCTGTCGCTGGCGACGCGCTATCGCACGACCTTTGCGCGACGGCTCGCCCTAATGCTCGGCTGGACGGCGCTGGTCGGGATCATCACGACGGTCGTGGTCCGGCTGATCGGTCATGAACTCGCGCCGGTATCGCTGCTGGCGCAACAGCTCGTCTGGCTGGCACCGCTCGCCTGCTTCACGGGCATCGGTGCGGTTCTGACGCTTCTCCTGCGCAGCCGGAGTGGCGCGGCCGCCATGATCGCCGGGATCTGGATCGCCGAGACGCTGTTCGGAAAAGTGTTCGGTGCCACCACCTGGCTACAGCCCTTCTTCCTCTTCGCCACCAGCTTCACGGCCGGTAAGTCTTACTGGCTCGGAAACCGGCTGGAACTCATCGCGATGGGGCTGCTGTTCGGTGCGCTGGCGCTCATCTGGCTGAAACGCAATCCATCGATCCTACTGGGAGGAGAAGGTTGAGTCACGGAGTCTGGTCGCCCTTCGCCGGTGCGACACACTACGAATTTCGCATGCAGCTCCGGCGCAAGTCGGTCTGGATCGCGACCTTTCTGACGAGCCTGATCGTCTTTACCGGCCTGCACAACCCCTGGAATTTTCCACACGATACAGCGCTGTCGGTCGTCGTGGCGCAATGGGCTGTCGTCTGCAACGCCTTCGCGCCGGTCGTCTTTGGCGTGCTGCTGGCCGACCGGCTGCCGCGTGATCGCCGCCTGCACCTGCCCGAACTGCTCGATGCCCTGCCCGCGCCGTCCGGCAGCCGGCTCGCCGGCAAGTATTTCGGCAGCGCCCTGGCGACCGCCACGCCGATCTTTGTCATCTATCTTTCCGGCATCATCTACATCCTGGCCGACCGCCATGATCCGCTGGCGGTCCCCCTTGGTCTGGCCGCCTTCCTGGCGATCAATCTTCCCGGCTTACTCTTCGTCGCTGCCTTCTCGGTTGTGATGCCGGCTATTCTCTGGGTGCCGCTCTATCAGTTCCTCTTCGTCGGCTACTGGTTCTGGGGTAATCTGCTCAGCCCGTCGTATGGCATTCCAACCATCAGCACCACGTGGCTCACGCCGCTCGGCAGCTTCGCCGCGGCCGGCTTCTTCAGCCGGGCGGACGAGATCATGACGATGGACGGGAGCACCGGGACCGTCTGGCAGGGTGCCGGCAGCATCGCGCTCTTGCTCGCCAGCGCCGTGCTCGCGCTGTTTATCGCGCAGCGCTATCTCAACTGGCAGCGCGCCCGGCAATAAGAAGGAAAGACAATGCAAATCGAGATTGAGAATCTAACCAAGACCTACAATCGCAACGTACGGGCGCTCGATAGAATCGACCTGACGATCCCGAGCGGGATGTTCGGCCTGCTCGGACCCAATGGCGCCGGTAAAACGACGCTCATGCGTATTCTGGCCGGCATCCTGCGCCCAACCTCGGGCGAAATTCGGGTCGGTCAGATCGATGGTACGACCGACTCCGGCCGCCAGGCGATCAAAACGATCCTCGGCTACCTGCCGCAGGAACTCGGCCTCTACCCCGATCTGACGGCCCGTGAATTCCTCGATTACATCGGCATCCTGAAGGGGCTGAACGACCGCCGCGCTCGCGCACAACGCGTCGATGAACTGCTGGAACTGGTGGCGCTGAGCGATGTCGCCAAGCGAAAGCTCAAGACGTTCTCGGGCGGCATGAAGCGGCGCGTCGGTATTGCCCAGGCGTTGCTCAACGACCCACGCCTGCTGATCGTCGACGAGCCGACCGCCGGACTCGACCCGGAGGAACGCATTCGCTTCCGTAACCTGCTTTCCGACCTCGGCGGCGATCGTACCGTCATCCTCTCGACACACATCGTCGAGGATATCGCCCAGACGTGCCGCAACCTGGCGATTCTCGGCAAAGGCAAGCTCCTCTTCGAGGGGACGACCGCCAACCTGATTGACGCGGCACGGGGCAAGGTCTGGATGATCACGACCGACGGCCCCAAGCCGGACGGCGACCTCACCGTCGTCTCGACGCTGCACCTGGCCAACGAGACGCAGTACCGTGTCGTCGGCGATTCGGCCTTCATCGCGGGCGCTCAACCGGCCGATCCCAGCCTGGAGGACGGCTACATCTGGCTCATGCGCTCCGGCCGGGCAGAAGTCGCGGCTCTCGCTGGATAAGGCGGCGAGAACAGAATTCGCGAGCGTGAAGTGGCTCCATTGATTCGTGCAGAGTGGTACTCCACGACGATCCAGTCCGCCCGCACGATTGGTTCATGCGTATTTCCGCGCAACCGCCTACTGTTGAAGGAGTGATATCGATGGTTCAGCCGCTCGCTCCGCGCCAGCTTTCCGGCGCGAATGTCAGTCCACTGCCGCCGGGGCTCTACCCAGCACGGACGCCGCTCGAGGGACGCTACGCGCGTCTGGAGCCGCTTAACCCGCTCACCCATGCTGAAGAGCTCTGGGAGGCGAGTCATGCCGGTGTCGACACCGACCGCACCTGGGACTACATGGGCTACGGCCCCTTCACCAGTCTCGACGCTTTTCGCGGCTGGCTGCGTGACAGTGCGGCGCAGGCCGACCCGACCTTCTACGCCATTCGCGACGGTCGCGACGGCAAAGCGGCCGGTATGGCGAGCTTCCTCCGTATCGAGCCAAAGATCGGCGCGATCGAGATCGGACACATCTGGCTGGCGCAATCGCTCCGCAACAGCCGCGAGGCGACCGAGGCGCTCTATCTCCTCATGCGCAATGCCCTGGACGACCTCGGCTACCGGCGGCTGGAATGGAAATGCGACGCGCTGAATGCCGCCTCACGCACCGCGGCCGCGCGGCTCGGCTTCGCCTTCGAGGGGATCTTCTATCAGCACATGATCTACAAGGGTCACAACCGCGACACCGCCTGGTTCTCGATCCTCAACCATGAATGGCCTGCCATCCGCGCCAACTTCGAGACCTGGCTCTCGCCCGACAATTTCGACGCCGATGGCCGCCAGCGCCAATCGCTCAGCGACCTGAACCGGGCGTTGCGACCGGAGTGAGCGATCACTCGCGCAGAGACGCAGAGAATATTTCTGAGGAACTCTGCGCGCTCCACGTCTCCGCGCGAGGAATCCGTTCTACCCCTGTGCGACCAATTCCGAGGCTTCAATCACGAGACGCAGCACCTGGGCGAGACCGTCGCCGATTGAGGGGACCTCGATATATTCGTGGATCGTGTGCGCGCCTTCGCCGGTCGCGACACCGACGCAGACGGCCGGGATATTCTGGCTGAAGGGGATATTGGCATCGGTACTGCCCGCTCGCAGTTCCGGCGAGAAGCCGAGATCGCGCAGCACCTCTATCGCCTTCTGGATCAGCGGGTCATTCGGCTCACGACCACCGGCCGGGCGTTCGCCGACGACCTCGATGTGCGTCTCAAGCCCTTCGCCCGCCCTTGTCTCAATGATCGTCTTCACCTGATCGGCCAGCGCATCGAGCTCGGCCACACCGACTGAGCGCATATCAATGAGGGCGCTCGCGCTGGGTGCGATCGTATTGATCGACGTGCCACCGTCGATGATCCCGACGTTGTACGTCGTCTTCGGCTCGCTCGGCACCGTGAGATCGGCGATCGCCGCGATGATCCGGCCGAGTCCATGAATGGCGCTCGGCAGGCCGAAGGCACCGAAGGAATGCCCGCCCGGACCGGTGACCGTGAGCCGCCAGCGCTTCGAGCCGACACCCTGATTGAGCACATCACCCTGCCGGCCATCGATAACGATGACCGCGCCGAGTTGATCGCGATAGCGCTCGACGGCCGCGCGTGCCCCACGCAGATTGCCGAGGCCCTCTTCACCGACGTTGGCCGTCGCGATCAGATCAACCGCCGTCTCGATCTTCAATTCGTCGAGCAGGTCAAAGAGATTGATCATCGCCGAGACGTTGACGCTGTTGTCGCCGATGCTCGGTCCGTAGATCCGGTCACCCTCGCGACGCACCGACATATCGATTCCCGCCGGGAAGACCGTGTCGGTATGCGCCAGGAGCATGATCGCTTTGCCACCACGTTTACCCCGGCGCGTATAGACGTTCTGAATCTCATCGATCTCCGGCGCGTAGCCACGATCGCGGAACTGCTGGGCGACGAACGCGGCACGTTCGTGTTCGCCACCGCCCCAGGAGGGGATGACGCTAATCCGCGTCGCCAATTCAGCGACCGCGTCAACCTTGCCGTGCGCGGCCTCACGGAGTTGATCTCTTGACATTCGATTGCTCCCTCCATACCCGTTTTTCGAGGAATGTACTTCGTACTGACTTCAATCCCGCAGGAAAAGCGACCGATGGGCCAGAGCCGATCGGCCGTCCTGCTGCGATACTACGCCAGGAAACCGAGGCTGTCGCCCCTGTATACCGAGAACCGACGGCCTGAACACGACGCGCTGTCACGTATGACCAGACGTTGCGTGGAGCGAACCTGATACGTTGTTCATTCTCGGCGAACGCTACGTGGTCCTGCTATCCTTAAGTACGAAGGTCATTTGTATGTTGACGTTTATGGCCGTCGCGAATATGTACCGTTATTGCCGTCCTCCACATTGCTATGCATGCTGAGGGCAAGCGAAGGAATCTCAAGTGGCGATCACACAGGAACATCACAGCACACGGCTTACCGAATATCGCGAGCAGTTCAGTAATCTCGAACGTGCCACCGATGTAGTCCGTGAGACGTTGCGTGAAGCGATTCTCGATGGGCATCTTGCCGCCGGAACCTGGCTCCGCGAGGAGGAGATCGCTCGTGAACTCGGCGTCAGCCGCACACCGGTACGCGAGGCACTGCAGCAACTGACCGCCGTTGAACTTATCGAATTCAAGCCGCACCAGGGTGCCGTCGTCTCGCGGCTGACCAGCGACGATATCTTGGCGATTTACATCGTACGCGAAGCGTTGGAGGGGATTTCCGCCCGCATTGCCGCTGTTCGCGCCACGCAGGAAGATATCGATGACCTGCGCCAGATCCTGACGCAGATGGAACAGTGCGCGGCCGCCAACAACGCAGAGGCGCTGGCCGACCTTAATCTCGCTTTTCACGCCAGGATGAGGCGCATCTCGACCAATCGCTACCTCGATCGCTTCCTCACCCAGGTCGAACAATCCGTACGCCGCTTCGGCCGCACCACCTATCGCTACACCAACCGAGCACCAAGTTCGATCGATGAGCACCGGGCCATCGTCGATGCCATCGCGGAACACAATCCGGAGCAAGCCGAAGCTGTCGCGGTCGAACACATGCGCCAAGCTCGACAACTGCGCTTGCAAATGATCAGCGAAGGCTATTAAGCTCCCAGCGAACGGCCGGCATGGCGTCCGATTCTTGGGGAGCACTGAACATGACTCAGCGTGACGAACTCCGATTCGACAGCGGTGGTTTGACGCTGGCGGGCACGCTGCATCGCCCCGACGGGCCGGGGCCACACCCAGCGCTCGTGATGCTGCAAGGTTCCGGCCCGGAAGACCGAGACAGCAACGGCTATTTCCCACCGATTCGCGACGAATTCCTCACAAATGGGATCGCGGTCTATTCCTGGGACAAACCGGGTATCGGCGAGTCAAGCGGCGACTGGCACCAACGCGATCTCTTCGATCGCGCGAATGAAGCGCTCGACGCGATCACCGCGCTTCGCGAGCAGCCGGGCATCGATCCGACACGGGTGGGCATCTGGGGCCACAGTCAGGGAGGCTGGATCGGCCCGCTCGCGGCCTCGAAAGCGCATGATCTCGCCTTTTTGATCGTTAACTCCGGCCCAGCCGTCGATGTCCACGAGCAGGATCTCTTCGGCATCGAGCAGACGCTGCGCCGCGATGGCGCCAGCGAGGACGAGATCACCGACGCGCTCGCCTACATGAACCGTATTCACGAAGCGACGATCGCGGCTCTGTCGTACGACGAGGCCGTATCGACCATTCTCGAACCGGCCCGCGGTTCAGCCGGGGAAACCTACTTTGGCGAGATCGACCCGGAACTCTGGCAGTTCCTGGTACTCGTCTCGCAGAATCTCTACGATCCGGTCAGCGTGCTGGAACAGATCACCGGCCCAACGCTGGTGCTTTTCGGTGAACTCGATGTTTTGACGCCGGTCGCCCGCAGCGTGCCGCTGTTCGAGTCGGCCTTCGAAACCTCGGGCAACGCCAACCTGACGATCAGCGTTTTCCCCGGCGCCAACCACCGCATTCTGGTCGGCGATCCTCCCACCTTCGCCCCCGGCTACCTGGAGACGATGAGCAGTTGGATTCGCCGCCAGGTCGGGCTCGATTAGGCAGGGAACGGCCCTCACCCCCAGCCCCTCTCCCAATTCTGGGAAAGGGGCGTCTTGGGGAGGAAGTTGGTCGTGTTCCTGCAACGCGTGTACTGGGGGGACGTGGGCGCCATAAATATCGCCCACGCGACTTTCGTCGCGCGTCTCCTCCCCTCTCCACGCGCTACTCGCCGGTGTAGGCCGCCTGCAGCAGCGGAATCTCGATCTTGGTCATCTGGAGCATCGCCTGGGTGACACGGTTCGCTTTCTCGCGATCGGGGTCCGCCATCAGCTCAAGCAGGATGCGCGGCACGATCTGCCAGGTGACGCCGAATTTGTCGGTCGTCCAGCCACACTGGTTCGGCTCACCGCCCTCAGAGAGCTTCTCCCAGTAGTGATCGACTTCCTCTTGCGTATCGCAGTTGATGACGAACGAAGTCGCCGGTGAAAACTGGTAATGCGGCCCGCCATTGAGCGCCACGAACGTCTGGTCGTTCAGCCGGAACTCGGTCGTCATCACCGTGCCGGGCGCGCCTGGTCCCGCTTCACCATAGCGCACGATGTTCAGCAGTTCGGAATCCGCGAAGACCGAGAGATAGTAATTCGTCGCCTCTTCCGCCTGCGAATCGAACCAGAGGAACGGGGTGATTGACTGAGCCATCGGTCACTCCTTGCATGCACGTCATCAGTACGAAAAAGAGCGGGTGCCCGCAAACACCCGCTACTTCTTGTCGTTTAGCGACGCTCAAAATCGACAGGCGATCAATAGCCGGTGAGATCGGCCAGCAATTGGTCGATGTCGTAGCGCCCGGGTGGCTGCCGCAGGAGGAAACGGGCTGCCAGCAGCGCGCCCACCGCATACGAGCGGCGCCCGAACGCTTGATGGGTGAGCGTCAGCTCTTCGTCACCAGCCGCAAAGCGTACGGTGTGGCGGCCCGGTTGGCCGCCCAGGCGCAGCGAATGGAGATCGACGGCCGGTGCGGCGCCACGAGCCTCCGAGATTGTCTCTGCCAGGAGCAAGGCGGTTCCTGAGGGTGCATCGCGTTTGGCGGTGTGATGAGTCTCGATGATCGCCACGTCGTAGGCCGCCAGCGTCGTCGCCAGGCGGCGCAGCGCCTGCCGCAGCGCCGCGATCCCCAGACTGAAGTTTGCCGCGACGAAGAGCGGGATACGCAGGGCGTGCGCGTCGAGCCCGGCCGATTGATTCGCGTCGAAGCCGGTGGTGCCGCTAACGAAGCAACAGCCGTGCGCGACGCAGGCAGCCGCATGCCGCAGCGCACTCTCCGGCGTGCTGAAGTCGATGATAACGTCACAAACCGCGGCCAGTTCGTCCGGCTGGTCCGTCAGAAGATCCGGCCACCAGGCGTCCGCGACATAGGTACTGCCGGGGCGAACCGTGCCGCCGGCCAGCTGCAACTCCGGATCGCCGTCCACCAGTCCGGCCACGGTTCGCCCCATGCGACCGGCAATACCGGCGACGCCGACACGCATCATGACGCCACCTCGGACCGTTCATCACTGCCCACACCGGCGAGCAGCGCCGTGTCCGACGACCGAATTTGTCTTGGATCGTAACGCTCCCAAACGTGTCGCAGGCGACGTTCGCTTGCCGGGGCCAGCGGCACGAGCGGCAGGCGCAGTTCGGCTGTACAGAGACCGAGCCAGCTCGCCACCGTCTTCACCGGAATCGGATTCGTCTCGATGAAGAGGGCGCGCGTGAGATCGGCAAGCTGGTGGTGGAGCGTGCGCGCTTGAGAAAGATCGCCCGCGAGCATCGCCTCAACCAGCCTGGCGATCGGCCGTGGTGCAACATTCGCCACCACTGACACGACACCACGCGCGCCGACGCTCATCATCGGAAGCGTGAGCGCATCATCACCCGACAGGACCGTCAGGTCGGACCCGGCGACCGCGACCATCTGGCTTGCCTGTTCGACCGACCCGCTCGCCTCCTTGAGCGCCACGATCGAGGGGATGCGACCAAGCCGGGCGACGGTCTCCGGCAGGAGATTCGCACCAGTCCGGCCCGGCACGTTGTAGAGCATGAGTGGCAGGTCAACAGCCGCGGCGATCGCCGCGAAGTGTTGGTAGAGGCCTTCCTGGGTTGGCCGATTGTAATACGGGGTGACGACCAGCGCGCCATCGGCACCGAGTTCGCGCGCTCGGCGCGTCCGCTCGATCGTCACATCCGTGTTGTTCGTGCCGGTGCCGATCAAGACCGGTACCCGACCGGCCGCTTGCGCGAGCACGATCTCGGCAACCCGTTCCCATTCCGGCGTAGTCAGCGACGGCGCCTCGCCCGTCGTGCCGCACGGGATCAACCCATGCGTGCCGTTCGCGATCTGAAAGTCGACCAACGCACGCAACGCTGCTTCATCAAGTCGTCCAGCCCGGAACGGCGTGACGAGCGCCACAAAACTTCCCTGAAACATTGAAATCTTCCCTTCGCCAACGTATGGATCACACCCCTGGACCTCTATGAGTCCAGGTTGATGCTTGTCATCCTGACCGCAGCGAGTGGTACCCGCGAGCGGGTTCTTCTCTTCGCTCCCCAGGCGTCATGTGGAGGGAAGCATCAAAGAGATTCTTCACTGCGGCCCAGAAGGACAAGAAGGACAACGGCCATAGCAGCCGTCCATCTGCGTCGCGATCTGCTTTATCTCGTCAGTTGTTTACTGGTTTAGGGGTGCCCAAAACGGGCTAGCGTTTGGAGGATTTACGAAGTGAGAGAGCGGGAGTGGTCATGGAAACTTGGAAGGCGCGAACGAAGGGTCTACGACGGTGGTGAGACATAGCAAACCTCCTGATCATAACGACGAATCGGAGCCGATTGTAATGAGCCGGCGGCCGGCGTGTCAATGTTCCAGGTGGTACGGCACGCTGACAACGACAACCTTTGGGTGCCGCCAGAGCGCCAGCTTGAGACGGAGCGTCGTCTGATTGTGCAAGAGCAGTTCATAGAGATGCGCCGGTACGAACTCCGACAGCACGACGGTGATCACGACGCCCTGTCGCTTCTGCTGCACGCTTTCGATGTAATTGACCAGCGGGCCGACGATCTCGCGATAGGGCGATTCAATGATCACGAGCGGAAAGGCGAGGTCGTAGTCGGTCCACTGCTGGCGCAATTGATCGGCCTCATCCGGACCGTCGGTGACGTGGATCGCCGTGACGTCGCGACTGATGCGCCCGGCGTAGTCGATGGCGCGGAAGGTCGCCCGATCGAGGGAACTGACCGGCACGATCGCCGCCGTATCGCGCATGATATCGGGTGATTGGGGCCGCTTGGTCCCTTCCTTGATGCGGAGCTGTTCGGCCGCGCTATCGTAATGCCGCCGGATGCCGAGCATCACCATGATGATGAGCGGCAGCAGGATCAGCACCATCCAAGCGCCATCGAGGAAACGCGTCGTGATGTTGATGAGCACCACGACCGCGGTGGTCGCGGCACCGGCCCCGTTGATCAGCAAACCGACTAGCCGGTGATGACTCCGCGGTGAACGCCACCAGCGGTACGTCATGCTCGTCTGCGACATGGTGAAGGCGACGAAGACGCCGACTGCATAGAGCGGGATGAGCGCCGAAACCTGTGCATGAAACGAGACAACGAGCACCAGCGCGGCGCCGCTCAGGGCGATGATACCGGTCGAATAAGCAAGTCGATCACCACGCGCCATGAACTGATGCGGCATAAAGCCATCGCGCGCCAGGAAGTAGCTGAGCCGCGGAAAGTCGGCAAAAGCCGTATTCGCGCCGAGTACGAGGATAGCCGCCGTCGCTGCCTGGCTGATGTAGTAGAAGGGCGACGTGCCGACCACGGTGCGCGTCAGTTGGGACACGATTGTTTCGCTCTCGACCGGCACGAGGTGAAAGTGCCGCGTCAGGACGGTAACACCGAGGAAGAGCGTACCGAGAATGATGCCCATCCAGACGAGCGTCGTGGACGCGTTACGTGCCTGTGGCTCCTTGAAGGCCGGGACGCCGTCCGCGATCGCTTCGACACCGGTGAGGGCGGCGCAGCCGGCGGCAAAGGCGCGCAGCACGACGAACGCAGTGAGGGCCGAAGTGGCTGCCGGCATCGGGTTTTGAACCGGATGCGCATGAAAGCCGATGCCGAGATGCGCCCAGGCGAGAAAGCCGAGCAGCAGAATGATCACCATACAGCCGATGAAGAGATAGGTCGGTATGGCGAAAATCGTGCCACTCTCGCGCACGCCACGCATATTCGCGAGCGTGATAAGAAAAATCGCTCCGACGGCGAGCCAAACCTTATACGGCGCCAGCCCGTCGATGGCCGAGGTAATCGCCGCCACACCGGCCGAAACGCTCACGGCGACCGTCAGGATGTAACCGGATAAAAGTGCCGAGGCTGCCAGCAGGCTCGGCTTCCGACCGAGATTATCCTTCGTGACGATGTACGAACCGCCGCCGTTCGGATAGGCGTTGATCGTCTGGCGATAGGAGAAGACGACGATGCCGAGCAGCGCGGCGATGGCGATGCCGATCGGGATCAGCGTGGTGTAGGCCGCGGCACCGGCAACGACCAGAATGAGCAGAATCTCTTCCGTGGCGTACGCCGTTGAGGAGAGCGCGTCGGACGAAAAGACCGCCAGCGCCTTGCTCTTGGTCAGACGCTCGTGAATCGCCTGGGCCGATTCGATCGGATTGCCGATCAGTGCCCGATGCAGCTTTTGATAAAACTTGCCGAGCGGAGTCGTCGCCTCCGATGGTGACGCGATGAGATAGTCCTGTGGTTTCGGGGCGACCGGGAGATCCTTGGCGCGAATGACGCGCACATAACGATCGCCGGGATGGCGTCCCCGGACGATATCACGATTCTCATCGGTCACATCAGAGTTGGCGTCGAAGTCGTCTTTGCCGACCATTACGTCTTTCTCAGACAGATCGCCGAACCGTGACGCTTCCACACAGACGCCACGAGTACGGCATGACCATGAGTAGAACGCGAGGCATCAGGCGGAACCTCGCTGGTCCCTGGCGCAAACGAATAGAATGCATAATCGCATCCTAACATGGAATCGTCGCACTGAGCCGCCACGCATGATACACCTGGTGTCTACCCGGTGCGACGCAACCGAGCAACGCGAGAGGACGCGCAATGTTGGTCGCTGCCATCCGGCGCTACCCCGTCAAGTCGATGCTCGGTGAAGCACTGCCGATCACCACGATCACCTCACGCGGCATTCCGGGTGATCGCGCCCTGGCGCTGCTCAATCGTGCCACTGGCAACGTCGCCTCAACCAAGCATCCGCGCCTCTGGCGCCGCTTCCGACCGAACCTTGTCATCAACACTCCCGCCACCGGCGGCTTTGTCGAAAACGACTGGGTCGGTCGGACGCTGCTCATCGGCGACGACAGCCGCCTGCGCGTCACCGACCCAACCCCGCGTTGCGTCATTCCGACCCTGCCGCACGGCGACCTGCCCCGCGATCCCGGCATCCTCCGTACCATCGCCGCCCATAACCGCCCGCCAATCCCAACCCTCGGCGACATCGCCTGGCCCAGCGTCGGCGTCTACGCCACCGTTGAGCAAGGCGGGATCGTGCGAGAAGGGGACGCGGTGCAGGTGGTGGGGTAGCGGGAGGAACGGCCCCCATCCCCTGCCGCTCGCTACGGCAAATCCTGCCCCGGCGGAGACTCGTCCAGCGACACCAGATCGAGCGGCGGGTGCTCCGGTGGGCTCTGGTTCAGCGTACCGGCCACGGCCTGGCCGATCCCTGCCAGATCGAGTGGTCCGATGAGTCCGTGATAGGGCGCGTATTCATCGCCATTGGGCAGCCAGATACCTTGTTCGGCACCCGTCGGCCAGAACGCGTCGCCGGGCCGCTCGGGATAGTCCGGTATGAGGAAGAGCACCAGATCGTCGCCGGGATGCAATTCGGGAGCATTGGCGGAAACGAGCTCCGTGTCACCGACTCGACCACCTGACTGGCGCAGGGTAACGCGGTCCGTGGGATTACCACGAAACACCTGATCGACATCGATAACATAGTCGGTGTAGATGTTGAGGTCATAGACATTCTGCGGAGTCATCGTCCCGAGCGGGCCGTCCACCGCCGGGAAGCGTTGTGACGGCAATTTCTCGGCGATCGTTCCATGCACAATCAGCGATGATACCCACACGAGATCGCGCATATCGGGAATCGCGACCGGATCACCGACCACCATCGCACCGAACACAGGAGCCGGCGTCGACTCGGCAACTGCCGGTGAAGCCGCGGGAGTCGGACCCGGCGTCGCGGTCGAGGTCGGGGTTGGCGTGGGTGTGATTGCCGGGGAGGGTGTCGCCAGGTCAGGTTGAGTCGCGACCGTCGGTGCCAGCGCGATCTCGGGATCCGTCAAACCGCAGGCGCAGAGGAAGAGCAGCAGCGCCAGGATGGCGGTCGCGGTTCGGGCAATGGTCATCGGGGCAACCTCGTATTCAAACGGCAGCACGCTGAATCAATGCATGTTCGACCTTTGTAGCATATCTTCCAATGACGTGACGAACGGGCCGACTTCTCGTAGAGTGAGCGCGTACGGAGGATGATGAGCGAAGGGATGTTGAACGTGGCGGAGCGAACAAGGATCAACGCGCGCATGATCGTCGCCTATCAGAATGGCGGGCACCGGCTGCTACGTAACGGCTGCCTCGTAATCGAGGGGAACGAGATCGTCCATGTCGGGCGTGATTTCGCCGGCCAGGCCGATCATGTGGTCGATGCCAGGGATCGCGTGATCACGCCCGGCTTCATCAACACGCATTCGCATCTGGCCGGTTCGCCTCTCGATAAATCGTATGGGATAGAGTCGCATCAAGTGGGATGATCGTCTTGAGTTCGTAGCGCGGGGTGTGGGCCGCGTTGTAGAGCGTCACTTCTGCTTGGAGCACCGCCAGGATATCGCGCTTTTCAGCCCAGTCGAGACGCTTCGCTCGACGTGCAACGGTCACACACCATGCCCGGACGTCGCCGATTTGTCGCCGTGCGCGTTCCCAGTCATGGCGCTGGCACATGATCCGTTCGCGTTCAGCGCGAAGCTCCGCAAGCCGGGAGGCGTATTCTTCCAACTGCCGGACAAGCGGCGTGAGCGCGTCGTCATTCGTGACCATCGGGATGGCGGTCGTCACGTTACGCTGCTTGCGCTCAACCTCCCGCATTGTGCGGTCAATCGCTGCGAGGTTCGCGGTCGTCGGATCGTCTTGCATCCGTCGCTCTAGCTCGTCCTCAATAACGGTGGGGTCGGCCAGGAGCGCCATAATACGACCCCAGACGGCGGCGTCGAGTTCGTCGGCGAAGATCCATGCACCAGGGCACGCGCGCGGCATTCCCCGAGAATGATCGTTATGTCCACGGCAGCGATAGGACGGCTTCCCGTGACTCTTCGCCGTCTGAACAACGCGGCCACAATAGCCGCAACGAATGAAGCCGCTGCGCAAGAGCGCGTCTTCGGGCTTCAGCGTGTTTCGGGCGCTGTACTGCTTGTTGTGCTTGAGCCGGTCCTGTATCGTGCTGTGTTCATCCTCAGTGATAATGGCTGGGATAACGTCCTTCGCTAGGGCGAATTCGCCGCACCAGGCAGCGCCGCACCCGGTGTAGTCCTGCGTTGTCAGGATGCGGTGAATCGTCGAGTGCGACCAATAATCCAGACCGCTAGGAGACGGGATTCCATCGGCGTTGAGCCCGAGCCGTATTCGATTGATCGACGTTCCGGCGAGGCATTCATCGACGATCCGGCGCACCACTTGGGCTTCGTCGTCATTGACGGCGTAACTGCCGCGGTCTTCGTCCTTGAAGCGATAACCGTAGAGCGGCTTCGGTCTGGATAAGAGCTTACCTTCACCCGCTCGCGCGCGTCGACCGCGTATGACGCGCTCCCTTAGATCTTTCCATTCTCGCTTCGCGCTATAGCCACGCAAGAAGAACATGAGCACGTCGTCATCGTCGGAGAGGTCAAGATCGTCGGTCACGATATGGAACTTGACGCCGTACTGCCGGGCCTCAGCCAATCCGAGCATGTGGAAGAGCGGGTCGCGCGCGTAGCGATCCACCGAGTAGAAGACGACCGCTTCGATTTCTCCGGTACGGATGGCGTTCCGGAGCGCGGTCATCTGCGGACGTTCCCAGAAATCAACGCCGGTATGTACCTCACGATAGATTTGTGTCTCTGGCACCACGTAGCCGAGCCGCTCAGCATGAGCGATGCACGCGGCTAACTGCGTATCGAGCGAGTAGTTATCCGCCTGTTGCTTCGATGAGACGCGGGGATAGACGGCGGCGCGGGGTTGCTTCTGTTCCATGGTACTCATGCGATGGCCTTGCTCGTGTCTGTGACGGCGAGCGAAAGAACTGGATGTGCAGCAGTCTTCTCATCCAGCCATGCTTGCATGCCGGCACGAATGATCTTCCGGGCATCGGTAGAGCGAATCATCCGCTGTTCAACCAGCGCGTGAGCAAGCGCCTCGACGCCAGCCCAGTGGTAGGGCGGCATGAGCAGTTCCTCGGCCTTGAAACGCATCCAGTTTGAAAACGCCTTCATGCCGTCCGAGTGGCCGTCGACAATGAACCAAGCGAGTTCCGAGATAGCGTGTGTATCACCACGGGCACCGATCCAATTGAAGCGGCCACTGAATCGCTTTTCCGCAACGGGGCCAGCCCAAAGAACAATGACATGCCGCTCAAGGTGACTCTGACTTCGGCTATCAAGGTGCGAATCGATGTGGACAGCGCTGGGCCACGGCGTGCCTTGGACATGACCGGCAGACATTTCTTCAAGGTTCGGGACGATCGAAACATACTCAAAGCGCGCGCCAAGGCGATAACTCGCGAACGCATGCCCCGCCTCATGAATGGCAACACGCAGGAGTCTTTGCCGTTCCCGTGCATTCATAGGTACCTACTCCTTGCTACAATGGGCATGCCTCAGCACTGAGCCAACAGCGCGAGGCGTTACCTAGACTCGCGGCGTAGCGGCTAACCCCTGTCTACGCCGCGAGTTTTCCCGACTCATCCTCGAATCGCTCATCCAAGAATGCCCGGAAGTCCTGCTCACGAATCCGGTAGCCTGTTCGGCCACCGAAGTTGTGGCCTGCGAGCTTATGCTCGCGAACCCAGCGACGTACCGTATTGACGTGAACCTTCAGCATGTCGGCAATCTCTTCGACCGTGTACCAGCGTGTTTCGATCATCCGTATCACCACCTTCCTTAGCTAACTATAGCACAACAAGACTGCTCATAGTTAGCGTTAGTTATTGACTCCGATGGTACGCTATGTTACGCTTTGTTCAGGTAACGTCTCGTTTGTTGGCTCAATGAAGGGAGTTCCCGATGCTCTATCAGCCGGATTCACTCAAGTGGAAGGATGCGGGCAAGCGCGCCGAAGCGGCGGGGTTGTCTGCTCGCCTGTTGTCATTTCAGGGAGGCGAACACCTCTGCTGCGAGTCATGGCGCGTGGCGCGACCGGACACCGGCACGCTGCGGAATGTCTACATCCTCTGGACGGCCGAAGGGATCACGTCGGTCGTCTGCGAGTGCCGGACGCGCGAGCAGAACGAGCACGACTGCGCCTGTTGCCACGCGGCCGCGGCCGTCGAGGCGTCCTTCGATCTGGCGATTCAGGATGCCTGGCAGGATGACGACGGCGGGCTCGTGACGGTCGTCACACCATCGAACGGACCGGGCTACGCAGTGCCGACGCAGCGGATTGAGTCACTCTAATGGGAAGGATGAGCGACGTGGATATTCAGCAGCACAACGAACAGCCGATGTCATGGCGTGACAAGCGCAAGGCGATTGCTGAGAGTATGCGATCGGTCGTCGAGCGATTCGACCCGTTCATCGTAGCGGAATTTCTCTGGCAGACGGGCGCATATATGGTGCTCTGGAAGCACTACGACCCGGACGCGCCCGCCAACGAGGTCGACAACGCCAGTTATTGTCAGATTGGCTGTAACCTGAATCTCGCGCCGGCGCTCGCATTCTGGACACGGGAGGAGGAGGAAGCGCTGTGCGCCCTCTGTGCGGAACGCATAACGGCGCGCTTCGGTCCCTACCTGCACGAGCACATCGCACCGCCGCATTTCACGCTGCTGCGTAACCCCACCGATCCTGAGCAAGTCGCGGCACTCGGTAACGCGCTCGAAACATGGGCAAACGAGCGTGCGCGTTCGGCAAGGAAGGGGGCGGACGTCGCATGAAGGCTGAACAAATCGCTCGCTATCTCAGTAGGCCATCAATTCAACATAGTATGAAGCGGCTCGCTTATCACGAGGCTGGGCATGCAGTCGGGGAGTGGTTGACCGGGTTTCTGCCCGAACGCATGGAACTTGAAATAGGAGCGGATGGCGATTGGGGGCATACCACTGCCGGGTGGCCCCAATGGCTACGATTCCCAGACGGCGATACTCGGTGGTGGCAAAGCCAAGTCTTTAGTGTGCTCGCCGGGCCATCGGCCGAAGCATATTTCGGGGGGCTTGTCCGGCCGCGCCTGAGTGCAACCGACAAAGAGGCCGTAAATCGCGCGGTAGCGCACCTGTACGCGACGCAGTCCGGTCAACGCGCCTATCTGCGAGCGACGCGCGTCGAGGTCGATAATCTCTGGCATGCCGGGAACAATTGGCAAGCTGTCGGGCTATTAGCCAACGAACTCTATGATCGTCTGGTTGATAGCGAAGGAGAGGGATACGCTCGGCTGTTCACTGATGAGATACGCGACATACTCATCAGCACGCTCGGCATGAACGCCGGACTCGAGGAGACCATGTGCGAGGAGCGAGTGTTTCTTGACGCGATACCTCCGCGACCGGAATAGCCGCTCACTCCTTCGGCCCGCTCAGGCTTCGGCTCGGGCGGGCCTTTTCATGCCCCGCGTCCCCCGCCACAGTGCCGCTACATGCGCTACACCTTGTGGAATTATTTCCACAAGGTTGGAAGCACGCCCCCCATGCGCGTATGGGTGCTATAACCCGTGACAATGTAACGGAATATGAAGAGCCTGACACCCCCCGCGCGCGCGGGAAGCGCTCAACTGCGGACATGTCCGCAGTTGAAAGATCCTGACACCCCCGCGCGCGGGAGCGGGCCAATACTGCGACATTTTGCGACATGTTCGGACAAGGGGAAGGCGCCGCCGAAAGGAGCAAGAGCGGCGCCTATCTGTGGAGAGTACGTAGAGGCAGTCGAGGAACGCTGAGGGGCGCGAATGGGGGTTGTTAGCGCATCAGTTTCGTCATGAGGGCATCGCTCCGAACGGGCTAATCGTCGTGCTGTATTGCTGCTGTCGGTCCATATCCACCTGGGCCGAGATCACCTGCCCGCCGATATGGACGTTGATCTGCGGGCTGTTGGTTGGCGTCATCCCAACCGCGTTGGAGTAATTGGCCGGCGGGTGATAGCCCGCTCCCATGCCGACCACAACCATCTGTTGCCCATTGACGGTGACGATGTGCGCGGTGTTGTTATCGACGTGGTAGTTCGGATCGAGCGCCGGCGCCTCTCCGTAAGTCGTGCCCGCCGGCGCATAGGGCAGCGGCTCTCCGTTGGCGCCAATTACGTCGCTCAGGCCGGAACTGGCCCCGCTACCGACGCTGGCCCCGCCACCGCCCGAGCCGCCCGAACCGCCTGAGCCGTTGTGGTTATCGTTGGGGTCGACGTTGACATGGCCACCGGGCACCTTGTAGCCGAGTCCGTCCTCGAAATCGCCGTACTTGATCTTGACTTCATCGATCTTGTCGCCGAGTGCATCGAGGAGTTGCTCAATAATCCCGATGTTCTTCTCGATACCGCTCGGATCGGTCCCTTGCAGGAAGGCTGTCGCGAGGTCGACCGTCAGCCCTTGCTCGATCTGTTGCAACTGAGGGATAACGGCGGCGGGCAGAAGTGCCGCGGCCTGTGCGACCTGCAACGAACCGGTCTCGAGCGACTGAACGATCACGTTTGTCAGCGATGCGCCAGCGTCGTCCATCTGGCCCTCGATGGCCCTGATTTGAGCGACGGTCGCGTCATTGACGACCGCGACCGCGTTATCAACCAGTCCGGCCGCTTGCGCCTGGATATAAATCCCTTGCTCAATCTGAAGCTGTTGGGTCGCGGCTTCGATCTGTTGATTAATGCCGTCCAGAATGGCCTGCGAGGCGCCGGACGCAATCGCGACCGAACGCTCGGTCGTAAGGTCCGCGATCGTCTGTTGCAGATCAGGAATCGCGGTCCCCTTCAGGATCTGATCGAACTGACGGTAGGCGTCCTGTTCTGCCTGGCCGAACGCATCGGCAAAGCGTTGTGCGGCATCACCGCTCGTGATTTGGGCGATCGAGCTATTGATGGCATCCGCGACCGTCGTCCCGTTGAACTCTGCCCAGCGCTGAATCAAGGACGTGATGTCGTCAAACTGCCCCTGTAATTTCGCGATCTGGTCCGGGTCCGCGCCGGAGAGTTTCGCAAGGTCGAGTTGCTTGGCGATGTCGTCCTGTGTCGCCAGCAAATCCGGTAGGAGGTTCGCGGTAAGCCGCGGCACCATCGTGTCACTCGACAGCTCCGCCACCATGCCGTCAACCATCGCTTGAGCGATCTGCTTGCCGTCGCTCGTGGCCGCGTCGATCACGGCCTGTGTCGGGGCCAGTCCATCACCAAGGCTGCGGAGAATCTGCTGCGTCTGGTCGGCGGTGAAAATCTCGGTGCCTTTGGGGACCAGCGCCAGGCCCGGCGCACCACCGTTGGCAATCCCGACCGTGCCGCCGCTGGCGAAGGCGCCGGCGTAGGGGAACACCATCAACTCGGGGCCAAGCTCGTTGACCATCGCGACATGGGTCGTGTGGGCCGATGAGAGACCGGACGCATGATTAACCGACGGGTTCCCGGCAATCTGCACCGGCAGGTAGATCGGTGCGCTGGCCACTGCTCGAATGCGTTCAATCTCGGCAATGGCGGCGGCATCCGCGATCTGGATCTCGATCGGCGGCGGCGACTGCAAGTTATTGAGTTTGGTCGTGAGGTCTTCGATGGCCGGGACCAAATCATCATGGACGACATCAGCGACTGATTGCATCGCACCAGCCATCGGGTCGCCGCCGAGCCGTGCCGCTTCGGCTTGCGCATCCTGCACGCCTTTGACCGCCTGTTCATACTGCGGTCCGGAGTTGATACCGTCTTGAACAAGTTGATTGAGCTTGTCCTGAGCCATCATCAACTCGCCCTTGGCGCC